>JBCCHV010000002.1 GCA_039028635.1 Acidobacteriota bacterium | reverse complement strand
TGTGTGATGGATGAGGCCCGCGGACGGGCGACGAGACTCCACCGCCCGCCGGAGGGCCTCGAGGGTCAGGTGCTCATCGAGCCGGTTTCGCACCGACCACCCCACGATCCGACGCGAGTGCACATCGAGCAGGAAGGCCAGATAGAGCCAGTCCGGTCCTCGACGCAGGTAGGTCACATCCCCGACCCAAATCTCGTCCGGGCGGGCCGCCACGAAGCGACGGTTCAGACGATTCGGGGCCACCGCGTAGCTGTGCTTCGAATCCGTCGTTGCGTGGAAACGGCGACGGCCTTTGGCCCGAAGACCTAGCTCTCGGCGTAGCCGTGAGACGCGCTTGCGCGAGGTCTGAATGCCCTGACGGCGAAGCGCCTGCTCGATCCGAGGCGTGCCGTAGCAGCCGCGAGCCTTGCCGTGGACCGAGAGGATCTCCTGCTTGAGCACGCGATCTTCTCGGCGACGACGAGACTCGCCGCGATGCCGCCGGGCATAGTGACCGCTGCGCGAGACCTCGAGCGCCTGGCAGAGGCGGCCCACCGGATGGGCCGCCTGAAACCGCTCCACCAGGTCCAGCCTCACTGCGGCCGATCCGAGAAGATCGCCAAGGCTTTTTTTAGGATGTCGCGCTCTTCCCGCATCCGCGAAAGCTGGCGCTGCAAACGACGGATCTCTTGCGCCTCTGCCGAAGCCGGCTTCCCAGGCTCCCCGCCACTCAAGGCGTGACGCCAACGGCGGATCAGATCCGGACGAACATCCAGCTCCTTCGCCACGTCCTTCAAACGACAACCGCTCTCGTACGCCAGACGCACGGCCTCGCGCTTGAACTCCTCACTGAAACGACGACGCTTCTCAACCATTTTGTGAACTCCTCCCGGCCTATTCTCCTAAGCACGGTTTCTGTCCACAAAATCGGGGCAACTCCATGAGCGCCCCCTCGCCTGCGCGGCCCGGCCCGAAAAAGTGCGATTTTCGGCGGCCCGCGTAGGGGCTCACCCCGTCCAGGGCGGCCCCGTCTCACGGCTTCGCCGCTGGGCCCTCTCGGGCCCGGTCGCAGGTTGCCGACGAGTTTTTCAGCAGCCTGCTAGAGATCTCTTCCGCCGCGCGGCCGACGGGGTGGGCGCTCAGGCTTCAGGAGCCGGCGAGATCGGCGCGGTAGATTTCGCGGTACTGCGCCCAGCTACTCAACACCTTGCGCAGGTAGCCGCGCGTTTCCCGAAAGCTCACCTTCGAAAAATACTCGGCCGGCTCGGGGCTGTAGCAGTAGCTGCGCCACAGGCGCGCCTGCGGCTCGCCGGCGTTGTAGGACGCCACCGCGATGTGGGTGGCGCCGCGGGCGCGGTCGAGCAGTCCCTGGAGGTAAGCGGCACCCAGGGGGATGGCGATGTCGGGGCGATAGAGGTCGTCCGGCTGCAGCGGACCGAGGCCGATGTCCTCACCGATGCGACGCGCCGTTGGGGCGACGAACTGGGTCAACCCACGGGCCGAGGCGGCGGACAGAGCTTGCGGATCGAAGCGGCTCTCTTCGCGGATCACGGCCGCCAGCAAATAGGGGTCGACACCGAACTTCTTGCCCTGGGTGGCGAGGAGGTCACCGTGGGCAAAGGGGTAGAGGAGCCGCCGCAAGCGCTCCGGCAGAAAGACCTCCGGCACCCGATCGGAGACTCGCCGCCGCAGGTGGTCGGCGCGCACGATGGCGCGGTCGGTGCGTCCGGCTCGGTTCAGCAGCACGGCGCCGGTGAAGGCCAGGCTCGGATCGCTGGTCGGGAAGTGCTCATCGATGGCGGCCCGACCTTCCTGCCAGATACCGAGGGCGAGGAGCTGGTTTTCGGAGGTCCGCATGGAACCCTGCCAGAGCGGCCAGCGACGCACCGGCTGCTCGGCGACCGCCAGGATCGGCGCGGCGATGCGGTCCTTGGCGTAGCGAGCCATCAGGCGCTGGCGGGCCTCTCCCCCGAGGCCGTCGTTGCCGAGCAGGAGCCAGGCGGCGAACAGGTCGTCGCTGCGGTCGGAGGCGGCGAGGGTGCGGCCGGCGGCCTGGCTGGCCGCGGCCAGGGCGTTCGAGCGCAGGCGCTTGCGGGCTTCTTGTGCGATCGGATGGTAGAGGTCGAGCTCTTGGGCGCGCAGGTAGCGTCGCACCGCCGCCGGCAGATCGCCGTCGAGCTCGGCGAGTCGGCCTCGCCAGTAGGCGATCTCGACGGCGTTGCGGGCGGCGTCCCGTTCCGCCAGGTCGAGCCAGTGGCCGGCGCGGTCGCGGCGTCCTCGCACCAGATCGGAAGCGGCCAGGAAAACGCCGGCGCGGGCCATCACCCGAGTCCACTGGCGGCGCGAGGCGAGCAGGTCGAGGAGATCGAGGCTCGACTCCTCGCGGCCGCCGCGCCATTCCAGGCGCAGGGCGCCGATCAGGGCGGCGGCGGACCATCGGCCGGTGGGATCGGCGCGGTAGGCCTGGCGATAGGTGCGGCTGGCGGCCGACCACTGGCCGCGCAGCTCGAGGGAGCGGCCCTGTTGGTAGAGCGCCTGGGCCCGGCGCACGGGCACCGCGATGCGCTCCGCCAGAGCGCCGAAACCGTTGGCGGCGGAACGATAGTTTTCCTGCCAGAAGTAGCTGCGGATGTGGGTGTAGCCGGTCTCGAACTGGTCGACCGAGAGGTTTTGGGCGAACTCTCGCACCACCGGCGCGAGCAGCTCGATCGCCTGGTCGAAGTGGCGATGCCAGTGGAAGGTCTTGCCGAGCACCAGGGCGAGATCCGAGGCCGGGGGCTTCGGGAGGAGATCCTGCAGCCGTTGAGCCGCCTGGCGGGCCGGGTCGTCGTCGCGCTTTTCGCGCAGCAATCCTTGATAGAGCTCGAGGGCGGCGGCTTCGTCGCCGCGACGTTCGGCGCAGCGGCCGTCGGTGACGGTGAGCTGGCGCCGGCTGCGCTCGGGCAGCCGCTGACGCCCGATACCGCGCAGCAGGCGGCAATCGCCGCCGGTCAAGACCGTGCGGTGGAGCAGGTCGACGGCCGGCTCGACCAGGGTCGCCGGAGCCGCCGCCACCACCGAGGCGATGAGGCCGGCGGCGACCTCCGGATGGCCCGACTGCTCCTGGGCCCGGGCCAGTCGGAAGCGACTGTACATCTCGAGGTGGGGCGAGTTGGACATCGCCTGGGCGAAGGCTTCCGCCGCCAGCGGGGTGCGGCAGAGGCGGTCGAGGAGATGGCCGCGCAGATAGTCGAGGCCCAGCCGGTGGCTGTTGCGGGGGTCTTCCCGCAGGGTGATCGAGGTGACTTCGAGGGCCTCTTCGTAGCGGCCATCGATTTGTAGCTCGACGAGGGCCGGTCGAGGGTCGCCGGGAGACGGATTGGCGCCGACGGGGCCGCTCGGTGCCGCCACCGTCAGCGCCAGCCAGAGACCGGTCGCGATGACCGATCGGTAGGCCGACAGCGTTTCCTGCCAAGAATCGAAACCCGATGACTGCAAGGTCCCCTCCGCTCCGTAGGCGGTGGAGTGCCGGGCTCTACTGGCCCATCGGAACGTCGAAGCGCTCCACCTGGGCTCCAAGAGCCTGCAACTTCGATTCCATGCGCGAGTAGCCGCGATCGAGGTGGTAGATGCGGTGCACCTCGGTTTCGCCCTCGGCGGCGACTCCGGCCAGCACCAGGCTCGCCGAGGCCCGCAGGTCGGTGGCCATGACGTGGGCTCCGGTCAACGGGGTTGGACCGTGAACGCTCGCCGTGTTGCCTTCCACCCGGATGTCCGCGCCCATGCGATTGAGCTCCGGGACGTGCTGAAAGCGATTCTCGAAGACCAGCTCGCGAACCCGGGAAACGCCCTCGGTGCGGGTGAGCAGCGCCATGTACTGGGCCTGGAGGTCGGTCGGAAAGCCGGGATGGGGCTCGGTTTCGACGGTGGTGGGGTGGAGGCCGCCGTTACCGCGCACTCGGATGCCGCCGGCGTCGCCCTCGACGGTGGCGCCGGCCTCGGCCAGTTTTTCCATCAGCGGCGCCAGATCGGCGGTTCGGGCGCCTTCGACCCGGACGTCGCCGGAGGTGAGGGCGGCGCCGATCAGATAGGTGCCGGCCTCGATGCGGTCCGGAATGATGTCGTGGCGGGCCGTGCCGAGCTGGCGCACGCCGTGGATCGTGATGGTGCTCTCGCCGGCGCCGACGATCTCTGCGCCCATCGCCTGGAGCAAGCGGGCGAGATCGATGATCTCGGGCTCCCGGGCACAGTTTTCGAGCACCGTGGTGCCTTCGGCGAGCACCGCCGCCATGAGCAGATTCTCGGTGCCTCCGACGGTCAGCGTGGTGAAGCGAAAGCGCGCTCCCCGCAGTTTTTCGGCGGTCACCGTGACATAGCCGTGGTCGAGCTCGATCTCTGCACCGAGGGCTTCCAGTCCCTTGAGGTGTTGATCGATCGGCCGCACCCCGATGGCGCAGCCGCCGGGGAGGGAAACTCGGGCATGACCCTGGCGGGCGACCAGCGGACCCAACACCAGGACGCTCGCCCGCATGGTCTTGACCAGCTCATAGGGCGCCTCGTCGGGGCTGCTGTAGTCGCCGGCGCGGCGAAAGCGCAAGACGTCGTCGTCGAGCTCCTCGATCGCCATGCCGAGATGCTCGAGGAGGCGCTGCATGGTGCGCAGATCGCGCACCGCGGGAACGTTGGCGAGCTCGATGGGCTCGTCCGAGAGCAGGGTCGCGGCGAGCGCCGGCAGGGCGGCATTCTTGGCTCCGCTGGCCCGAATCGTGCCTTCCAGTCGGGTGGGACCGACGATGCGAAATCTCTCCACGTCGGGTCTGTGCTCCTTGTCGTTCTTGGCTCTCGTGTCAGGCGCTGTCGCAGCCCTCGGGGAGGATCACGACAGTCTCCGGGAAAGCCGGAAGTCTGTCATCAAACGGCCCGCAGGTGAGTGGTCGTCGACCTGCTTTCTGAGCCGTCTTCAGGGTCGATCGAGGCGAACGACCCGCGGAATCCCAGCGTAGTCCGGAATTGTGGCCACCAGGTTCCAATTCCAGGCGGCGGCGTGGCGGCGAATCATGACGATCTGATCATGGCCGATCTCGAGCAGGAGTGAGGTGCCGGGATTCATCCCTACGGCCCCTTCTATCAGATCTTCCACCATGGCGCGGCCGCGGCGAGTAGAGAACAGTGCGCTGTGGGGCTCGTGGTCGAGGATCTCCGAAGAGAGCAGGTGTTCGTCCTGGCGACCGATGTAGGGAGGGTTGGACACGATGAGGTCGAAGGTTGCCGGGTCGAGGGCGGAAAAGCGGTCTGCGGCGAGGGTCGTCACGCGGGCACTGACTCGATGGCGGACGATGTTGCGGTGGGCGACGGCGAGGGCCGAGAGGGAAAGGTCCGTTGCCACCACCTGCGCCTTGGGCAGCTCGAGGGCGAGGGTGACGGCGAGGCAGCCGGAGCCGGTGCCGACGTCGAGGATGCGCGGCCGGTTCGGCAGCGTCAGCTCGAGGGCGGTGCTCACCAGGTGCTCCGTCTCCGGACGCGGAATCAGCACCCGGCGATCGACCGCGAAGGGGCGACCGAAGAACTCCTTCTCGCCGGTCAGGTAGGCGAAGGGCTCTCCCGCCAGGCGTCGCTCGAGCAACCGAGCGAATCGCGTGGCGTCATCGGGCGGCACCAGGCGCTCTGGAAAGGCCAGGACCTGAGCCTCGCTCAGGCCCAGCACATATCCCGCCAGCAGCAGGGCCTCGCGCGCCGGCGGCGCGAAGGGAGCAGCCCGGAGACGCCCTTTGGCGTCGGCGACGAGGCTGCCGAGGTCGATCCCCATAGTCGGCAGCTTATCCCGCCCGGAGGTGGTGCCGAGACCCCTCGGAGCTCGTTATTCTCGAGCTCGGAATGAGCAACTGACGGCAGAAAATCCGCTTCCCCAGGTGAAGGGCGGTCCCTCGAGCTGGGGGCTGGCGCACTTTGGCATAGGACGGAGGTCCGAGCCCGGTCGATCGTCGGGACGAAGATCCTGCGTGACACCATGCGGTCGGCGATGGCGTTCGCGCGCGACCTGAAGAGGGTGGTTTCGCGAACCGTCGCCCTTGGAGACGATGTTGAGCATCAGGCGAGGAGCGTTCCGCTGATCGATCGAGTTCTGAAGCGTTTGCCGGCGGTTGGGCTTCGCGCCCCGCGGGCGACCGTGGCGCTGGCGCTGCTGGTGGTGGCGGCCGCCCTGCCGGGCCTGCTGCGCCTCGAGCTGCGCACCAATGGCCACGCTCTGGTGCCGCCGGCGGACCCGGCGGTGCTCCTCGATGCCGAGGTGCGTCAGCGCTACGACCTGCGCGACCCGATTGCGGTGGTGGTGGAGACCGACCACCCGGACGGCATCTTCAATCGCGACACCCTGCGGCGAGTCCGCCAGCTCAGCGACCGCCTGGTGGCCCTCGAAGGTCTCGGGGACACCTACGTCTCGAGCCTGGCGACGGAGAAGCGGGACCGCGTCTACACCGGTTCGCTGCGTTTCCGGCCCTTCCTCGAACCGGTGCCGGAGAACGATCAGGAGATGGAAATCCTGGTCGGTGACCTCGAGGCCACCCAGATTCTCGACGGCACCCTGGTGGCCCTCGACGGGCGGGCGACGACCCTTCTGGTGGGCGTGCCGGCGGTGCACGGCGAGGGGCCCGAGGCGGACGAGCGGCGGCGCCTCTTCGAGGCGGTGCGGCGCGAGGTGGAGGCCTTCGATGCGGCGCCCGATCGCGTCTTGGTGGTGGGTGCCCCGGTGGCCGAGGGGCTGCTCGGGCTCCATATCCTGGAGGATCTCGCCTTCCTCCTGCCGTTGGCGATGGCGGTCATCGCGCTGGTGGTTTGGCTCGGTTGCCGCCGCCTTTGGGGAGTCGGACTGGCCCTCGGGGAGGTCGGCGCCAGCCTGCTCTTCACTTTCGGGGTGATGGGTTGGCTCGGGGTGCCGGTCTATCTCACCACCGCGATTCTGCCGGTGATTCTCACCACCCTCGGCCTGGCAGACGAGATCCACATCCTGTGGCGTTACCAGAAACATTTGGCGGCGGGGGCCGATCGCCCCGTGGAGCAGACCTTCGCCGAGCTGGTGCGGCCGGTGGCCTTGACCTCCATGACCACCACTCTGGCCTTTCTCTCCTTCCTGGTGTCGGAGATTCCGCCGGTGAGGTTCTTCGGCATCTTCGCCGCCGTCGGCATTTTGTTCTGCATGTCGTGGTCGCTGGCGGTGGTGCCGGCCATCCTGAGCCTCCTCGGCCCCGAGCGCCTGCGCCGGCCGCGCGGCAGCGCCGAAGGCTGGGGGCGCTCCTTGACCGGGCTGGCGCCTCGAGCGACCACCCGAGGGCCGGTTTTGGCTCTCCTTGCGACCGTCACCCTGGTCCTGGCGGCGGGTATTCCGCGCCTCTTCGTGCAGGACAGTTGGATCGACGGGTTCGCCGACGGCAGTCCCTTTCGTGTCGCCACCGAGCGCGTCGATGAGCGCTTCTTCGGCACTCATGTGCTGTTGGCCCATCTCGAGTTCGATCCGCGGGAGGACGATCCCGGTCGCAAGCTGCCGGGGTTGACCTCGTGGTCCGGTCCGCTATTTCGGCTTGAGACCCTGGAGGCCTTCGGCGAGTTCGAGGACTTCTTGCGTCGACAGCCGGGAGTCGGTGGCGTGCTCGGTCCCTACAGCCAGCTGGTCACCGTCTCCTACCTCTGGATGGGGCGCCAGGAAGGCGGCCGCAAGCTGCCCGATTCGCCCTACCAGCTCGGTCGCCTGCTCGACCGCTTCGATATGGCACGCGGCAAGCACAAGCGCCGCGAAGTGCTCGACGACTCCCTCACCGGCGGGGTGGTGACGATTTTCCTCGAGGATGCCAACTTCCGCGACACGGCGGCCCTCATCGAGCGCCTCGAAGCGGGGGCCGAGCGATTCTTCGGGCCTCACGGTGGCCGCCTCGAGCTGGCCGGCGATGTCGCCGTCAGCCAGGCGATGATCCCGGCCATCGTGCGGACCCAGGTGTCGTCGCTGCTACTCGCCCTCTTGGGGGCTTGGGTGGTGGTCAGCCTGCTCTACCGCTCGGCGCGCTGGGGCGCCCTGGCGATCTTGCCTTCGGCCGTTGCCGTCGCCTGGGTGTTCGGGCTGATGGGCTGGTTGGCGATACCCCTCGGCGTCGCCACCTCGATGTTTTGTGCCGTCACTCTCGGCATCGGCGTCGACTACGCGATTCACTTTTTGGAGAGCTTCCGCCGCTCGCGGCAGATCGGCGAAGCCGTGGCCGAGACCGGGCCGGCGATCATCTCCGACAGCCTCGCCATTTGCTTGGGCTTCGGCCTGCTGGGGCTTTCCCAGGTGCCCGCCAACGCCCGCCTCGGCCTGCTGGTGGCGGTGGCCCTGCTGTCGGCGGCGGTGCTGACCCTGGTGGGGCTCGCGGCGCTGTTGCGGCCTAAGGAATCTCTTTAGAGTCGCGCTCGATGCGGGCCGCTTGATCGTGGCTGATCAGGGGGTCGATCAGCGGATCGATCTGGCCTTCGAGGACTGTCGGAAGCTGGTGCAGGGTGAGGCCGATGCGGTGGTCCGTGACCCGGTTTTCTTTGAAGTTGTAGGTCCGGATCTTTTCTGAGCGGTCGCCGCTGCCGACCATCTTGCGGCGCTCTTCGCTCTGCTCCGAGTCGCTCTTCTCCTGCTCGATCTCGAGCAGGCGCGCCTTGAGCACGCGCAGCGCCTTGGCCTTGTTCTTGATCTGGCTGCGCTCGTCCTGGCAGGACACCACCAGGCCCGTCGGGAGGTGGGTCAGGCGCACCGCCGAGTAGGTGGTGTTGACCCCCTGGCCACCGGGTCCGGACGCGCAGAAACGATCCACCCGCAGGTCCTTCTCGGAGACTTCGATCTCGACGTCGTCGGCCTCCGGTAGCACCGCGACGGTCACCGCCGAGGTGTGGATCCGGCCCGAGGCCTCGGTCTGCGGAACGCGCTGCACGCGGTGCACGCCGGCTTCGTACTTCAGCCGGCTGTAGGCCCCTTTGCCTTCGATGATGGCGGAGATCTCTTTGATGCCGCCGACGGCCGAGTCGGAAAGGTCGATCACCTGCACCTTCCAGCCCTGCTCTTCGGCGTAGCGGCCGTACATGCGGAACAGCTCGGAGGCGAAGAGGGTGGCTTCGTCACCGCCAGTGCCGGCGCGAATCTCCAGCACCACGTTGCGCTGGTCGTTGGGGTCCTTCGGCATCAGCTCGAGGCGCAGTCGGTCCTCGAGCTCCGAGACCTGGGTGGCGAGGCTCTCCTGCTCTTCCTGGGCCATCGCCCAGAGCTCGTCGCCCTTGTCGAGGGTCGTGAGCATGTCGCGGGTTTCGGACAGCTGATGTTCTGCTTCCCGATACTGCCGGAAAAGCTCGATCACCGGAGTGATCTCGGCCAAGGCCTTGGAGGCCTCGGTGTACTCCTTGGGGTTACCCAGAACTTCCGGATCCGCCAGTTTGCGGGTCAGCTCTTGATGAGTGTCCTCGAGATGGGCGAGCTTTTCGAGCATCGGCGGATTCCGGGCGGGCGGGCGGCGGGGTGGGGGCGAGCGGCGACCGGCCGCGAGGAAGGCGGCCGGTCAGCGGGCCTCAGGAGGCCTTGCGCTTGCCGTAACGCCGCTGGAAGCGCTCCACACGACCGGCCGAGTCGACCAGCTTCTGCTTGCCGGTGAAGAACGGATGGCAGGCGCTGCAGATCTCGAGGCGGAGGTCTTCCTTGGTGGAGTGCGTCTCGAAGGTGTTGCCGCAGGCGCAGGACACGGTGACGAGGTGCATCGAAGGATGAATTTTGGCTTTCACGGTCTCGGTCCTTCCTGAGTTTTGTGTATCGTTGCGCGAGACCCGCGCGAACTGTCAACGCTAGCTGATCTCGGCGCGCTTGGCAAGCAACGCCGGGCTTCTGATCAACGGCCGCGGGCGAGGAGAAATTCCCTCGGCTGCCGCGAAGGGCTCATGCCGATCAGCGATTGAGCAGGGCCGAGAGGAGCACCGACGTGTTGGTCTCCAGCACGCCGTCGAGACCCCGAATGCAGTCGAGGAGCTGGAGCAACGCATCGGGACTGCTGGCCTCGACCACCGCGATCAGATCGTACTCGCCGCTGATGCTGTAGAGGGCGCGAATCTCCGTGCGCTTGCGCAGGGTTTCGCGAATCGGCAGCGACAGATTGGGATTGACCCGCACCATGACGTGGGCCCGCAGGCCGTCGCGGTCCGCTTCCGGGCCGTAGCGGATGGTGTAGCCGGCGATGATGCCGCTCTCTTCGAGACGCTCGAGGCGGTTCTGGACCGTCGATCGCGACACTTTGAGCTTGCGGGCGAGCTCGGCGGTGGACTGGCGGGCGTTCGTTTCCAGCTCCCTCAGCAGCTCGCGGTGCTCCTTGCGCATAGGTCCTCCTCGCCGGGTACGGTCTGAACCAGATTCAGGCCCGGGGGCCACTTCCCGACCAACGTTCGTGGATCCCGAGCTCGGGGTCTGCGAGCGCCGTCGAGTGAAGTCCTACAGCCTTCAAGAGAGGCTCCAGCGTAGCTCATATGACCGAGGTACGTATAGCCGTGATCGGACGATCTGCCCAAGGAACTGGCGCAATTCGCGGATTTCAGGGGATAAATCGATCACTATGCATGTTGGATCTGGTGAAAGGGTTCGCTAGAGTCTTTAGGGTAGTCACTCCGTGAGCGGCGCCGTTCAGAGACCCCGCAGCATTCGCGATTCGGCTTTCCTCGAAGAGCCTCATCCAGACGCGAGTCGCATCACTGAGAAAGTACTCCGATGAGGCTATGAGCATGCTGAGGAATTCCCACCGCCCCTCGCTGTCGATCATCCGCTGCGTGAGTCGGAGCGCGCCGCGGGTCGGGAGCGACAGTCCGGTGGTGACCTTCGATCAACAGCTGGGCCGTTTCGATGTCGTCGCGGGCAGCGGCGATGCGGCCTTCGGCGTGATGGCGTGCAATGTTTCGGCGAAGACCGCATTCGGGTGGGCGATCCAAAACGCCAACCGCCACGAATACTTCGCCGAGAACACGAATTAAATCTCGGGGGCTTTGTGTCCCGGAGACCCGGGCGGTAGCGGTCGAATGGCCCCTCGACCGTTCCGCCCGGGTTATTGACCGATTTTCCGTCGAGTGCCCGGCGCCCAGCGGGCGCGCCAGACCTCGGGGACTCTGTGTCCCGGAGACCCGGGCGGAATGAGTCGAATGGCCCCTCGACTGTTCCGCCCGGGTTATTACCCTCTCTCCCTCCGCCAGCCCGTCCGAGCTTCTCACCAGCACTCGGCTACAAGGCCGTAGGTCACAGAATCTGCTGCGTTATCGGCCGGCTGCACTCCTCGCAGTACGGCGTCGTCGCGGCACCGGCCGATGCCTTGCATCTTCCGCAACCTTCGACCTTTTCGCCAAGAGATCTGGTGAGAACGTCGCGCTAGACTGCAGCGATGGCGTCTCGCTCTGATCTCTACATCGTCGACGGTCACACGGACCTGCCGTCGCGGCTGTTGAATTCCCCGGCGGATCCTCGTCAGCGGCTCGAGGATGGGCACCTCGATCTGCCGCGATTGCGGGAGGGAGGAGTGTCGGCCTTCGTGGCTGCCCTCTACGTGCCTTCGTCCCTGACCCCGGAAGCGGGGGCCGAGCGGCTGGTCACCCAGTACGAGGGCCTGAGGCGGTATCTCGAGCCCGGCGGGCTCGAGGAGGTGGTGACCGCGGAGCAGGTGCGGCGGGTGGTGTCCATCGGCGCTGTCGGGGTGCTGTGGGCGGTGGAGAACGGCCGTCCTCTTGGCTTGTCGGGGGTGCTCGAGAAAGTGGTCGGCTGGGGCGTGCGCTACGTCACCGCGACCCATCTCGAAAGCCACGAGTGGTGCGACGCGGCCGGTGCCGACGAGATCCATCGTGGCCTTTCCGATGGCGGCGTGCGCCTGGTGCGGGAGATGAAGCGCCGGGGCGTTCTGCTCGATGTTTCCCACGCTTCCGACGATGCCGTCTTGCACGCCCTCGACGCCCTGCGCTCACCGATCATCGCCAGCCACAGTTGTGCTCGCAGCCTCTGCGACCTGCCGCGCAACCTGAGCGACAGCTTGGGGCGCGACATCGCTCGCTGGGGAGGTGTGGTGATGGTGAACTCCTATCCCGCCTTCGTGTCGGCGTCGGCCGCCGAGGTCTACCGCCGCCGGCTGGCGAAGGTGACCCCGTGGCTTTCCGAGGACCTCTCGCCGGCGGAGCTCGAGGCCCGGGTCGCTGAGGTTCTCGAGGCCGATCCACTGCCCGCCGTGCCGCTCTCGTCCTACGTCGATCACATCCTCCACTGGGTCGAGGTGGTGGGCGAAGAGCACGTCGGCCTGGGGACCGACTTCGACGGCATCAGCGAGACCCTCGAGGGTTTCGAGGACGTGCGTCGCTTCCCGGACCTGATGACGGCTCTGCGCCAACGTGGCCTGCCGCCGGCAGCGATTCGGGGGATTGCGGGGGAGAACTTCCTGCGCGTTCTCGCCGCAGCGGAACGAATTTCGGGCTAGCGAGATCCGGTGAGAAGGACGGGTCAGCGTCTAAGGCAAGCGGTCGACACCCCAGCTCGGTCCGTGCAGGGCGGCGTTGAGGAGGATCGGCATGGTGCTGCGCCAGAACACCCGGAAGGCCGGATCCTGGGCGAAATAGACCAGCCGACCGCGGTCGACCCGCTCGCTGCCGACGAGCAGCGTTCCGGCGACCGCTTCGCGCGCTTCCTGCCACATCATGCCGGCGACCACCGGGTCGCTCTCGGCCACCCGCAGGAGGTTGCCGTGGCGGTCTTCGAGGGGTTTCACCAGGCGGCTGCCCTGGATCAGCACGGCGGGAGCGGCGGTCAAGCCGGCGGTCAGCGGGCTGTTGCCGTTCAACAGCGTCGAGACCGCGGCTCCGGGGGTCGACGGCACCGGCTTCGACTCCTCTTCGCGCCACGCGAGGTCGGTGAGCTCGCGATGCTGTAACCAGTCGAGGGAGCGGCCGACGGCGATCAACAGGCCTCCGGAGCGCAGCCAGCGCTCGAGGGCGCCGCTGGCGGCGTCGCCAAGGGGACCTTCGCCGTTGCCGAAGCGGCCGTCCGGCAGGACGACGACATCGAGTCCCGCCAGATCCTGATCCCGCAGACCGCTCATTGGCAGGCGCGTCACCGGCGCTTCGACGACGCGGTCGAGAAGGTGCCAGAGGGCCCCGAAGCTGGTGGCTTGAATGCCGCGGCCGCCGAGCAGACCGATGCGCACCGGGCGCACCCGCTGAGCTTTGTCGGAGCCGAGGGAGATGCCGTAGGTGGAGAAGGAAGTGCCGACCCGCTCGATGGTCAGGCCAGTGCTGTGGGCGATGTCGCGAATCAGCTCATCGAGGTTTTCCGGATTGCCCGTGCGGGGGACGAAAAGGGAGCCCGGGCCGTAGGGCTGCTTCTCGATCTGGAAGCCGGTGAGGGCGAGGCGATAGCGCACCCCGGCGGACTGCAGCCTGGCGGCGGCGCGGTAGCCGGCGAGGCCGCCCCAGGGCACCAGGTAGCCGACGCGACCGGCGCCTTCGATGGCACCGCGGGCCGCTGGCAGCTCGATCGCTTCGTCGAAGCCGTTGGCGCCGGGGGCATAGGCCTTGAGGTCTGGGACCGGCTGATCGCTACTCCACACCGGGACCTGAAAGGCCAGCGGCAAGGCCCAGGCGGTGATGTCGTAGAACTCGGTTTCGAGGTTCTGCTCGAGGCGCTGGCGTTGCTCGAGGAGGAAGCGCGAGGGCATCGACGTGTTGGTTTCGAGCAGGGTGCGGGCCAGGTCGCCGAGGGGTTGAGCCGAGGAGACGGCGTAGGCGCCGCTTTGGAAGCGATGCTTGCGCGGCACCGCGCTGGTCGTCGGGCGCACCTCGAGGTCGCTGCGCCGGCCCAGTCGCTCGACGGCGATGCCGTGCAGCGAGAGCAGCCGAGCGAGGGCCTCGGCCTCGGCCCAGCCGGCCTCCCACAGGTAGGTGCGGGGGCTTTTTTCGCGCTGGTTCTCGAGGCGGCTGGCGACGAAGTCGGAGACCAGCCGAAGGCGCTTGGTGGCGGTGGTCTCGAGGGTGGCGAGGGAGGTGACCAGGTGGCGGGCGACGCGGTCCGCCAGAGTCAGCGTGGAACCGTCCGAGAGCACCACTCGGGTGCCCGCCGAACCGCCTCCGGCCATCTCGTAGGTCATGCCGACGGCGCCCCGCAGGCTGGGATAGGAGTCGCCGTAGCCGGGGTAGAAGAGATCGAAGTCTTCGGCCTTGAAGTAGAGCCAGCCGAGGTCGTCGAAGGCCTGCGCGTTGCCGCGACCAAAGATATCGAGCCAGTACTCGACCCGCTGGTCGATGAAGGGGTTGAGGGGTGCCGCGGAGGGAGGAAAGAAGTAGCTCGACTCCTCGTCCATCTCGTGCAGGTCGACGTGCACCACCGGTTCCCACTGGCGGTAGGCGGCGATGCGGTGGCGGGTCTCGATCTGGGTCGCCCAGCTCCAGTCGCGGTTGAGGTCGATCAGGTAGTGGTTGAAGCGTCCACCGGGCCAGCGTTGGCGATGCTCTGCCGAGGAGCGCCAGCTGCTCGCGAGGCGTCCGCGCTGCTGCTCGAAGTCGCCGATGTAGCGCTCGCGACCGTCGGGATTCGACACCGGATCGATCAGCACGACGGTTTCGTCGAGCCAGCCTTCGACCTCGCCCTGGCCGCCGGCGAGGAGATAGGCGGTGGCGAGGGCGGCTTCGGGGGAGGACGACTCGTCGCCATGGACGCCGTAGCCCAACCAGAGGATGGCCGGCTGCTCCTCGACCAGCGCTTGGCGCTCCTCATCCTCGATGCCGGCGGGTTCGTTGGCGAGGAGCTGCTGCCGATCGCGAATCGCGGCGAGGCGGGCGAGATTCTCCGGGCTCGAGATGGCGGCGAGCAGCAGGGGCCGATCTTCGTAGGAGTGGCCGTACTCGAAGAGCTCGAGCCGCGGCGAGACAGCGGCGAGCTTCTCGAAGTAGGCCCGCACTTCGTGGCTGCGGGTGAAGCGCTCGCCGAGGCGATAGCCCAGGAACTCGGCCGGTGAGGGTAGCTTCGCGTTGACCGTCGGCAGGGCGAGCTCGGCCCGGTCGGAGCGCTCGCCGAGCCAGGCCGGTTCCTGGGCTCCGGCGCTGCCCTGCAGGCCGGCAGCGAAGAAGAGGGCCAACCATCCTACGACGAGAGCTTCAGACGAGGGCTTCACGAGATTCACGGGCGCGCTTCTTTCTGATCAGAAGTTCGAACGGGAGGCCTGCCGACGAGCCGTCGGCGGTCGGATCGAAGAGGTGATTGTATCCGGCCCGGAGGCCCTCCGGCGGAGCTCAGCCGAGGGCGACGCTGTCTGCGGAGATGTTGAGTCGCTTCATCATCTCGTGCAGCGTGGTGGGCTTGACGTGCAGCATCTCGGCGGCCCGTTTCTGCACGCCGCCGGTGATCTGCAGGGCCTTGATGATGAGCTGCCGCTCGTACTCGCTGACCGCTTCCTTGAGCGAAACCCCCTGGGTCGGCAAGGAAGCGGCCGGCAGGGCGATGGCGCTCGGCTGACGCACCGACATGGGGAGTAGGTCGATGTCGAGCACTTCGCTGGTCGACAGCACGACGGCGCGTTCGATGACGTTCTCGAGCTCGCGCACGTTGCCCGGCCAGTGGTGGTCCATCAACAGCTCCATGGCGGCCGGCGCGATCTCGCGAAGGCGCTTGTCGTTCTCTTGCGAGTAGCGGTCGAGGAAATGGCGCGCCAGCAGGGGAATGTCCTCGGTGCGCTTGCGCAGCGGCGGCAGGTTGAGGGTGATGACGTGCAGCCGGTAGTAGAGGTCCTCGCGGAAGGTGCCCTTCTGCACCTCCTCTTCGAGGTCGGCGTTGGTGGCGGCGATGATCCGGACGTCGGCCTTGATGTTGTCGACGCCGCCGAGGCGCATGAACTCCTTCTCCTGGATCACCCGCAGCAGCTTGGCCTGGGTCTCGAGTGGAATGTTGCCGATCTCGTCGAAGAAGATCGAGCCATCGCCGGCGGCCTCGAAGAGGCCCTTTTTGTTGGAGATGGCGCCGGTGAAAGCACCCTTGACGTGGCCGAAGAGGTTGCTCTCGAGGAGGTCCGAGGGCATCGATCCCGAGTTGACCGTGATGAAGGGCCCGCTGGCGCGTCGCGAGTGGTGATGGATGGCCTTGGCCACCAGCTCCTTGCCGGTGCCGCTCTCGCCGAGCACCAGGATGTTGCTCTTCGACGGCGCGGCCAGCCGAATCAGCTCGAAGACCTGCTGCATGGGTTTCGACTTGCCGATGATCTGGTCGAAGCCGTAGCGCTGCTTGAGCTGCTCCTTGAGGTCGCGGTTCTCGGAGGCCAGGCGGCGCTGCTCGAGCCCCTTGCGCAGGGTGAGGAGCACTTCCTCGTTCTTGAACGGCTTGGGGATGTAGTGGAAGGCGCCGTTGCGCATCGCCTCGATGGCGCCCTCGATCGACGAGAAGGCGGTGATCACCACCACCACCTGCTCCGGATCGCTGGCGCGGATCTGGGCCAGCACCTCGTGCCCGGACATCCCCGGCAGCATGAGGTCGAGGATGACCAGGTCGATCTCTTCCCGCTGCAGGGTGGCGAGCCCTTCCTCGCCGCTGCGGGCCGTGAAAGTGGTGTGCCCCTCCCTCTGAATCAACGCCGTGAGGACGTCCTGGAGGACCTCCTCGTCGTCGATGACCAAGATATTCATGCGGGTTGGGACTCGGACTCGTCTCTCAGCCAGGGTAGCTCGAGGGTGAAGCAGGTGCCTTCACCGAGCACCGAGGCGGCGGTCAGGTCGCCGCCGTGCCGTTGGATGATCTCATAGCTGATCGCCAGCCCGAGGCCGGTGCCGCCACGGCCGTGCTTGGTGGTGAAGAAGGGCTCGAAGATGCGCTCGAGCTGCTGCGGGGCGATTCCTGGACCGTTGTCCTGGACGCGCAGCGCGGCGCGGTCGCCGTGGGTCTCGAGGCTCAGCGCGATCTCACCACCGCCGTTGGCGAGGGCGTCGGAGGCATTGACCAGCAGGTTGGTCAGCACCTGCTGCAGCTCGCCCTCGTTGCCCTGCACCGCGATCGGCGCTGGCGGCGCCTGCCAGCGGGCTCGCACCTGGCGCTTGGCGAGGCGCGGCCGCAGCAGGTCGAGGCAGTCGTCGACCAGCGAGCCGAGATTCACCGGCGCCAGCTCGTGCTCGCGGTTGCGGGCGAACTCGAGCAGGCTGTTGACGATCTGGGAGGCCCGGAAGGTCTGCTTCTCGACCTTCTTCAGGATGCCGTAGTTGGGATCCGATTCGTCGAGGTCGGCGAGCAGCATCTGGGCGTAGCTCGAGATGCCGGTGATCGGCGTGTTGACCTCGTGGGCGACGCCCGCCGCCAGGGCTCCAAGGGCCGCCAAGCGCTCCTTGTCGCGCAGCGCCGACTCGAGGGCGATGCGCTCGGTGACGTCGTGCACCACCAGGATCTCGAGATCGCGCCGGGGGCCGGCTTCGGGGCGATGGTCCTGGAACTCCGCCGTCGAGATGCGCAGGTGCCGCTCGGCCCCCGCGGCTTCGCAGTAGGCGACCTCGACTAGGCCATCGCTAGGCGTCGGCAGCGGTCGGATCGGCAGGTAGTCTTCGAGGCGCTGGCCGGCGAGGGCCTCGCGGTCGCGGCCGACGAGCTCGGCGAAGGCGCCGTTGGCGGACACGATGCGCTGCCCCTCGGCGATCACGGCGATGCCCGCCGGCGAAGACTCGAGAATGCCTTCCGTGTAGCTCTGCAGCAGGCTGACCTCTTCGAGCTGGTCGCTCACCCGGGTGAGCAGGTGAGCGTTCTCGATCGCCAGGGCGGTCTGGTCGAGGAGCTGCCGGATGAGGTCGAGGTCGTCGCTGTTGAGCGGCTGCTGGCCTTCGCGGTAGCCGGTGACGGCCAGGCCGACGCGGCTGTTCGAGACGGTCAGCGGAAAGACGTAGCGATAGCCGGCCTTGAACAGGCGCAGCGCCATCGGCGCCTTGCCTCCCGGCAGGGCGACGCCGGAGAGGGCCTCCATGTCGCGCTCCCAGAGCTCGTCACCGAGGGCGTCCTTCGGCAGCTCGGGGGGCGTCCGGTCTTCCGGCCGAGCCAAGCGCAGCTGGTCGCCGACGTCGAGATAGAGATTGACCCGCTCGAGCTGGACCGCATCTTCGAGGCGCTCGAGGAGGCCGCCGCAGAGCCGGCCCAGGTCGCGTTCGTGGAGCAGCTCGTGGCCGTACTCGGTCAAGGCTCGACGCTTGCCCCAGGTCTGGCGGTACTGGAACCGCTCGAGGCCCGAGGCGATGCCGCGGCGGGCGGGAATCATCAGACCGGCGATCGCCAGGCCGGCGGCGAAGGAGGCCAGATTGCGGGCCGTGCCGAGGGTGTCGCCGATGCCCTGATCGATCGCCAGGTTGGCGAGGGAGAAGCCGAGCACGCCGAGCATCAAGGTGAGGGTGCCGGAGATGGCGTTGCGCACGATGACGTCGATGTCCCACAGCTTGTAGCGCAGGATCGCCCAGGCGAAGGTCAACGGCACCAGTCCGAGGGGGGCGACCGCCAACGTCGTCCAGAGCATCGAGGGCGGCTGGCGGAACAGGCTCGGCAGGCCGTAAATCAGCGCGAAGGGCAGGTATCCGCCGGCGATGCCGAGGGCGATCCAGCGCACCTGACTGACCTGCTCCCAACCACGCTCACGCCGCAGCCGCCAAGCCAGGACCGCGGCGGCGGCGAGGAAGAAGATCACCAGGAGCGCCATCTCGAGCTGGTCGACGCGGCGCACGCCGGCGACGATGTCGCCGCCGAAGAAGAAGCGTCCGCCGGCCAGCATCAGGTCGCCATGGAGCAGCGCCTGCACCGCCACCGGCAGGTACAGGAAGGGGGTCCAGCGCCCGAGGCGATTCGGCCCGAGGGACGAGGGGAAGACCAGGAACAAGTGCAGCGTCAGCGCCGGCAGGATGATGCGGGCGAGCTGATCGGCCGCGAACAGGATCTGGACCATGCCCTCCGGGCGCTGCTGCAGGGTGCCCGGGGTCACCAGGTAGAAGGCCGCCGACACGGCGCACCAGAGGAAGAAGAGCCCGGTGCGGCTGCGGGTATCGCGCAGCAGGGCGTAGAGGCCGATCAACAGGTAGCCGATGCCGATGACTGCCAGCACCAGGTAGGGGAAGTCGATGCGCAGCGGCGGCCGTTCGTAGGCGATCGGAACGAGATCCCCGGCCCGCTGCACCAGGATCGTCGACTCGGGGGCCTGGCGCAGGCGCTCGAAGAGGTCGGCGGCGCCGGCCGGAGTGACGCTCGAGACGTCGAGAATGCGATCGTTGACTTCGAGACCGGAGGCGGCGGAGGCGCTCTTGACGACGATCCCGATAGTTCCGGATCCGTGGACTTCCGAGACTTCGAAGCCAAAGGGCTGGAAGGACGCCACCTTGAGCTGAATGCTGGCTCCGCCCAGGACCACCACCGTCGCGGCCAACAGCAGGGCGGCGAAGAGGACGGCGGTGCGGCGGGCTCGAGGCGCGTTCATCGGATTCTCGTGAATCCTCCAGGGCGTGTCGCGCGACGGTGCGGGCACTCTCCAGGCGAGAACTCGATTTCGGTCATCGACCCGACGTTCTTCATCCCGGACCCGAGAGGACTTCAGTCCAACCTACTGAAGCAGAATCCGTGCCACCGACCAAAAATTTGATTAGGCCCCAAATGGCCTTCGTAGAAGGGAATTTCCTGCTTTTCCTTCAATGCATTGAACGGAATCCAGAGGGTTGGATTCAATCGTTCGTGGGGGAGGCTAGAAAGAAACCGCGATGCCACCGAGCAAGCGCTTGCGGATGTTGTCCTCTTCCGCCGTCGTGACGTAGGGCGATGAGCCGCGGCTGAGCTCCATGTTGAAGTTGAGAGCCCAATCGGCGGCGAGGGCGCGCAGGAAATTGAGGTCCTGGGTCAGTCGCACCTGCAGGCGCTCGACGGCGAAGGCCTCTTCGGCCGATGCCGCCACGTTGTCCGACTCGAGACTCTGGTTGAGGTGGTGGAAGGCCAGGTAGACGCCGGTGGCGGTGGCCTGGAACTGGGTGTCCAGGGAGGTCACCACGTAGCGCACGTCGTTTTCCCAGGTGGTGCGGTCGGCGGCCTGGAAGGTGCCCCCACCGCCCTGCGCGACGCTCGACTCGAGGCGGGTGTGAATGTTCGGGCTCAGCCGCCGACTGATCGCGAACTGCAGCTCCGGGAGCTGGTCGCCGGGGACCAGGTAGAGGCTCTCGAAGCGGTTGAAGAAGTCTTCGTCGAAGTAGAGCTTCTCGATCTCGTCGTACTCGCGGTGGATGGCGCCGAGAGAGAGGTTCTCTTCATCGCTCTTCAGGTGGCTGACGGTCACCTGGTAGCAGGACTGAAGGTTCTGGTCGCAGCCGCCGGTCTCTCCGAAATAGACCGGCAGGAAGGCGCGCGGCTGATTGTAGGCCTCGCGATCGCTGTCGACCTTCTGACTGGCGAGGGCCGAGGCCTGCCACTTGGGAGTGAGCTGGACCACCACGCCGCCCTGCGGGATCAACGACATGTTGCCGTTGACCATCGAGGCGTAGATGCCGTACTTCACCAGCATCGTCGGCAGCAAACGCTGCGAGCCGAGACCGAAGACGTCGAAGCGCTCTTCGGCAGAGCCTCCGAAGAGCGGATCGCTGCTCGATCCGGCTTCGAGCTCGCGGTAGCGGATGCCGGTTTGCAGGCTGGCACGCTCCGTCAGGTGAGTTTCGTAGGAGCCCGCCAGGTGCCAGGAGCGGGAAGCCTCCGGGACAGCCATGGGATCGCTGAAGCCGCGACGGTGAAAGTTGTTCTCGCTGGTGTAGCCGGCGGTGAGGCTGGAGTGTCCGTGCTCGCCGATGTCGCTCGACACGTTGATGCGGTAGTGCTGGAGGTCCACCGGAGCACCATCGCCGGCCAGGCGGTTGCTGCGCGAGCTGACCTGCAGCTCCATGCCGCGGTCATTGGCCATCTGCAGCGACAGGGCGCTGGTCTCGCCGACCATGGAGCTCCCCGGCTGGGTCGCCGAGTAGGTGGCCGGCTCGAGCTGCAAGAAGTCGCCGGCCAGGCCGACGCGCATTTCGCCGACGCGGCCGTGGATGCCGACCTTGCCGCCCATCACCTGGCTGTCGCCGGCGGAGACCTCGTCGACGCCGGAGTGGACGGCCATCGAGGTCTGGAAGCGGGTCGGAATCGCCGCCAGGCGCGACAGTCGGCTGGCATCTGCCGCAGCCGCTTGCGCGATCTCCGTCATCTCGATATCGCGCAGGACGTCCGACGGCACTTCGGCGCGGGCCTTCCAGTAGTCGTTGACCGGCTCGCCGAAGCTGGTGCGAACCTCATCGAGGCGAAGCTCGAGGAACTGGTCCATGTCGGCCGTGATGCGGGTGATCTTGAGCACCCCCGGGACGAATCCCGGCTTGTGGGCGATCACCTTGTAGAGGCCGGCGGGAATGGCGCTGAACAGAAAGCGGCCATCGCTGTCCGTCGAGACTTTGTGGATCTTGGCTTCGGCGAGATCGTAGGCGTACACCGTGGCGGCCACCAAGGGGGCCGTCGCTCCGAACACCTGGCCGCCGATCCCCGGCTGAACCGCCAGGGCACCGGAAGCTCCCGAATCAGCCGCCTCGGCGAGGGCCGGATTGGACCCTGCGAGGAGGAGAGCTCCGAAGGCTGCAAGGAGCGCTAAGGAGGCGATCGGGAGGTGTTGGAGTCTTTTCATGGAGCTGAATCTCGACGTGCCTATGAAGCGAAAGTATAGGTCTCGCTGATGCTTGATGTCAATCGAAGGGGCAGCGCGTAGGGCAGTAGGGGAGTACATTTTTCGACCCCTCTGTCGACGCCCTGGATCTTCGGAATACTTTGCCTCCTGAACTATTTCCGCGGTGTTTCGGCTCCTGGATTCACTGCGCCCGGCTCCGGCAGGGGCAAGCTACGGGCAATTGCCAAGCCCAACACCTCCCGGGCACCGGCCCGCTGCAGGCTGCGGGCTGCCGCTTCGAGGGTGGCGCCGGTGGTCAAGACGTCGTCGACCAGGAGGACTCGACGGCCGGCGACTCGCTGGCCTTGGCGTCGCCGTGCCACGAAGGCGCGGCGCGGGTTGCGGAGGCGTTCTCGTCTCGGCAGGGAGGTTTGGGGCCGGGTCGCCTGGCGGCGTCTCAGGGCCTGGACCATGGGACGCCGGAGGGCCCGAGCCAGCGGCTGGGCGATGGCTTCGGCCTGGTTGAACCTGCGCTCCATTCGTCGTCGCCAATGGAGCGGTACCGGTACGACTACCTCCGCTTCTTCGAGCACGCAGCCGATCTCTTCGAGGGCACTCTCGGCGAGATCGCGGCCGAGGTAGTCGAGGCGACCGAACTTGAAGGCCTGGAGGACTTCGGCGAGGGGCGGACCGTAGATCCAGGGTGTCCAGATTCGCCGACAGGCGGGGGGGCGCAGTGAGCAGGCGGTGCAGAGCTGGTAGCGGGCGGTGCCGGGCGACGGAGCGAGACTCAGGCCGCAGCCGGCGCAATGGCAGGCTCGGCAGCGCAGCAGCCGTCCGCGACAAGGCAGGCAGAGGGCGAGCGCTCTTCGGCCCGTCGGCAGCGGCCTCTCGCAGCTCAGACAGGGAGCCGGAAAAAGCAGGTGCAGCAGTCGATCCCAGGCGGCTCGCGGAGCCGGCGTGACGGTTCCGGCGGGAGAATCGTAGGAGCTAGAGAGTAAGGTGCTGCGCAGGCGTCGCTCGGTCATGGATCGGATCCTCCGGAAGAGTGCTTCTTTCCGACCGGAGGACGCCAAAGAACAGCGCTATACTCCCCGCGCGCTCGGCGCCTGTCGTGCCGGAGCCGCGTGGGGTCCATGACCGACCAGCTCGTGTGAAGGGGAGACGCCGTGAGCCGCCTGCTTCGAAATCCGCTGTTCGTCCTGCTCGTTGCAGGTCTGTTCGTTCTGCCTGGAGCGGTTGCCGCTCAGGACTACAACTCCTACTCCGT
The DNA here is from genome assembly GCA_039028635.1 of Acidobacteriota bacterium. Classification (NCBI taxonomy): domain Bacteria; kingdom Pseudomonadati; phylum Acidobacteriota; species Acidobacteriota bacterium. The sequence continues at coordinate 186,253 of JBCCHV010000002.1, read as the reverse complement.
CAGCCTGGCGGCGGGTCTCGGTGGTTCGCTCGATGCCGACTCCGGTGATGGCATCGAGAACACCGCCCTCCAGGTCGGCTTCTCCTTCGTCACCGAGCCGCGGACCCTGGTCGGTGTGCGTCTCGGGCGCATCGACTTCGATGACGACGAGCCCCTCGAGTCGACCTTCGGTCCGGAGCTGACCTATCTCACCTTGGCCGGCGAGTACCGCTATAACGAAGGGGTCTACGACTCCGGGGTCTACCTCGGGATCGGTGGTTACCGCCTCGAGGGCACCAACTTTGCCGGCTCCGAGGTCGACGACACCGCCTTCGGCGCCGTCCTCGGCTTCACCGGCAACTTTCCGATCACCCGGCGCCTCGCCTTCCTGGTCGAGCTCTCGGGCCACTTCGCCGACTTCGACGACACGCAGTTCTTCGCCATCGGCCATGGCGGATTGAGTTACAGCTTTTAAGGAGGGCTAAAGGCGCCCCCCTCGGGCCTGCGCGGCCCGCCAGCCCGCACAGGTCGTGCGGCCTCACTCCCAATCCAGGGCGGCCCCGTCCTCGGCGGCGTTGCCGCCGCCTCGCCCTGGTCGGGCTCGGAGGCTGGATGCTGTCTAGCATCCAGCTTTCTTGCTTCGGGTGCTGGTTGGTGGATGGCCTCGGCCTACGCGGCCTCACCCTTTATCCTGGTGCCCCCGTCCTCGTCGGCTTCCTCCGCCTCGCCCTGCTCGACTGCTTTCTTGCTTCCGATGTCGGGTCGGAGCCTTCCCTCAGCTGCCTCGCTGGGCGGTGAGCTGTTCTTCGATGCGGGCGCGCTCTTCGGGCTGGTCCCAGTCGACGGCACCTTCCCACTTGTGGACCACTTTGCCGTCCACCACCAGATAGGTTTCGGGCAGTTTGCGGGTGCCGTAGCGGTGGGCGACGTCCCAGTTGGGGTCGTAGAGCATCATCTCGGCACGGCGGCCGACGAAAGGCTTGACCTTCTCGAGCGTATCGTCGACAGCGATCATCACCAGGTCGAAGTCGGGCTCGTCGTCGAGGTCGGCGGAGAGCCGGTCGATGGCCGGGAGCTCGGTGATGCAGGGCGGGCACCAGGTGGCCCAGAAGTGCACCAGAGTGACCGGCGCCATGCGGGGGGCGAGCTTTTCGGGGCGGCCGTGGCCGTCGACGAGGAAGCCGCCCGGGGCATCGAAGCTGCCGTCACCGCGCGGCCAGAACAGCGCCACCGCGGCCACCACCGCCAGGGCGATCACCACCCAGCGCGCCTGGGCGCCCAGAGGTTGGGGTTGAGAGGCTGCTGTCGATTCGCTCATCGGGAATATTCGTTCGCACCAGAGGTTAGAGAGCGGACGGGCGAGCCCGAGCTAAAATCACCGGAAGACGAGGTTCCAGCACGTGTCATTCTACAACCGCGACGAAGCATCCCAAGACCTGCCACGGCGAGCCTTCCTTCTGGGGCTCATCCAGCAGGGCCAGCCCGGCCATCTGGTGGAGGAGCATCTCGACGAGCTCGCCGAGCTGGCGCGGAGTGCCGGCGTCGAGGTCGCCGGCAACGCCATCCAGCGCCGCGCCACCCCCCATCCCGCGACCTTCGTGGGTCGCGGCAAGGCCGAAGAGGCGGGGCAGGCGGCGAAGGAGCTCGGCGCCGACTTACTGCTCTTCGACGACGACCTGTCGCCCTCGCAGGTGAAGAACCTCGAGAAGATCGTCGAGCTGCAGGTGATGGACCGCAGCGGCTTGATCCTCGAGATCTTCAGCCAGCGGGCGAGGACTCGCGAGGCCCGCACCCAGGTCGAGCTGGCCCGTCTGCGCTACGTGCTGCCGCGCCTCACCCGCATGTGGAAGCACCTTTCCCGGCAGGGCGGTGGCGTCGGTATCCGTGGTGGTGAGGGCGAAAAGCAGATCGAGGCCGACCGCCGTATCCTGCGCAACCAGATCGGCCGTCTCGAGAAGCAGCTCAAGAAGATCGAGCGCACCCGTTCGGTGCAGCGCCGGGGCCGCCGGGGCACCCTCTCGGTGGCGCTGGCGGGCTACACCAACGCCGGCAAGACCACCCTCTTCAACCGTCTCACCGGCGCCGGCGAAAAGGCCCAGAACCTGCTCTTCGCCACCCTCGATGCGCGCCTGCGGAAAGGCGCCTTGGCGCCCGGCCGGATCGCCGTTTTCGCCGACACCGTCGGCTTCATTCGCAAGCTGCCGCATCACCTCGTGTCGTCCTTCCGCAGCACCCTCGAAGAAGCCACCGCCGCCGATCTGGTGCTGCACGTCATCGACCGCAGCCATCCGATCTGGGAAGACCAGGCCAACGTCGCCGAGGACGTTCTCGCCGAGCTCGGCGTCGAGCCCGAGCGCCTGATGCGGGTCTACAACAAGGCCGACCGCCTCTTCGCCGAGGGCGCTTCCTGGCCGGCGCCCGTCGACAACGAAGGCGTCTGGGTCTCGGCCCTGAGCGGCGAGGGTCTCGACGTCCTCAAAGAAGAGATCCTGAAGCGTGCCGAGCTCCTCGGCCAGCCGGTTCCCAGCGCCTGGCCCGAGCCCGTGGTGGCGCCGGCCGAGGCGGTCGTCGAGGGTCTTCCCGGGGGCTCCGAAGAGGGTCGTTGACAAGCCCGAAAGGGGCCCAATAGACTAGCGCACCTTGCGTGGGGCCGTAGCTCAGTTGGGAGAGCGCTTGAATGGCATTCAAGAGGTCGTCGGTTCGATCCCGATCGGCTCCACCAAATCCCCTCCTTCCTTATCAGTCAGTCGGTTATTCGGTGGATCCGATCGGGACTCGGTGACTCCACGACGGCTGAAGCCGTCGTGGCGTGGAGCTTCTCCGGTTGGCCGAAGTAGCGGGTCTCAACCGGTCCGTTGGGTTTTCGATGATCCGACTGCGCTGGTTCGATCGAATCTTCCCTTCATGGCGTCGGAGCCTTGGTGGTTCCGCTCTCGACGGGTCTGATGCTGGGTGACGGGTCCCGCCGCTGCACCTGTTCAGCCGCGGCTGATCCTCCGATTCATATGCTATAAATGCGAATTAACTGAGGTTCAAGTGGGCTGATTTGAGTTTGTTTGCAAGCCGTGGGGTTGGGTGTGAGAGCCTGGGTGGCAGGCGACGCGGTCCTTTGGTCGCCTGCCGATATGAGGGGAATGCTACAGATGCCTCGCCGGAGCCTTGGTCGTGACGACCGCTTTGAAGGGTTGGCTTACCTCACGCATTGCGTTGAATGGTGGGCTTGTCCGCTCCGCTCCCTCCGACCCTCTTCTCTGCTTCAGCCTTGACGGCTGTTTGGGTGGTTTCCTTCTCCTGCTTGGAGTGATCACGGCATGCGGAAGAATCGTTCTTGGAGCCGTGGCTCTTGGTCTTCATTGTGAAATCTCCTTTTCAGAGTGATAAGAGCTCTGGCTTCGTGCCGAGAGCCCGGGGTCTTCTTTTTCAGACACCTCGACTCCGGTTTCTGGGGTACTCAGCGCCGTGGGTCGTCTCGCATCCGACAGGCGAGTGCTTCGTCGAGAAAGATCTATGACCTCTGGCGAGGCTGACACCGAGTGGTCTCGAGGGGCGTCTTTCCGCAAAGGAGCGGTGCGGGCTTCGGTGGAAGAAGCGTTGCGCCAGATTCAGGCCGGAAGCAACGTCGAGCAGCACTTCGAAGGCCTCTATCGGAGATTTCTGCCCGCCTGTCGGCACTTCTTCGTTCGTCGTGGGCTGGCTCAGGAGGCGGACGATCTAGCCCAAGAAGTGATGCTGCGGGTCTATAGAGGTATTGAAGGCTATCAATTCCGGTCTTCCTTCGATACGTGGGTCGCTCAAATCATGCTGAATGTGTATCGAAATTGGCTCCGTCACTCGCACTCGCAGAAAGTGCGGGTCGAAGTCCAGCTTCCGGAAGAGCCTTCCGGGGAAGGTGCGGTGATCGTGGAGTCGGCGGATCCATCGGCTGGTCCCTTGGAGACGACGATCGACGCCGAACGCCGAGGGCGCCTTGGCGCTGCGCTCGGCGCCTTGCCTCCAAGAATGCGGCAGTGCATCTTTCTTCGTTATCAGGGGTATAAGTATCGGGAAATCGCTGAGATTCAAGGGGTCGCTATTGATACCGTCAAGCGACAGCTGAAACTGGCGCGGAGCAGAATGAGGCCACTCCTCGGTGCTGGCGTTGAGCTCTTCGGCCTTCTGTGCTTTCTGGTGATGCTCTGAGGAGGTCGCGATGTCCGAGTGGAATGCTGCGTTCGAGGCTGTAATCGCCGAGCGGCGGGCGCGCCTCGGCGATGCACCTCCTGTTGAGGTGCTGATCGGATTTCTGGAAGGGCGTCTCTCCGAAGAGGAGCGCGCCGAGCTGCTCGACAGAGCCGCTGTCGATCCGCAGCTCTCTCGGCTGCTCCTCGATTTGCAACGATTCCCTGACTTTGAGCCTTTATCGGACGAAGAATTTCTGAGCGAATCCCGTCGGGGAGAGCTTTGGCAGGACTTTCGCGGCCGCATCTTCACAGCGACCTCCAAAGCGTCCGGAGGGTTGTGGCAGGGCCGCTGGCCATCACTCGCTGCATCCTTTCTGATTGGCGCAGTGGCGGCCCTTTTCATTGGGCAACTCGGTCCTTCCGGGCCGACGACTCCTCCGCCTTCGGTCTTAGGAGTGCAAGCCAATACCCCCATTGTCGAGCTCTTGCCCGAGGGGCATTCCCGCACCCGCGGAGATTCGTCGACTGTTTTTCCCGAGTATGCAAGCGGTGTGACGTTGGCTCTCGCCGGCTCCGAGCTTCTGCCGGGAGCTCGCTATGGCTTGAAGGTGACCGGTGAGGATTCTCGAGCAATCGAAGTGGCGGAGGAGCTGGTGGCGGATTCGGCAGGGGTGGTCACGGTTGTTCTGCCTCGAGAAATCCTTAAAGGGAGAGAATTCTGGCTTGACCTGAGCCATGGCGTGACCGGCCGAGTCGTGCGCTACAGGTTGACGCTGCTTCCGCTGGAAAGCGTCGGGGGGTAGGGTGTCCGAGCTCTGGTCTGGTCTCGCGTTCGGCGAGATATGTCGGTGAGGGTCGTTGGCTGGAGAGCTTGCTCTGGGTTCGTCCTGGTGGGTCTCCTGACTGCGCTCGTTGGCTGCGACATTGTCCCGGCTCCGTTCATCGATGAATCTGCCGAGAGCGAATCTTTTGTTGCCGGCGCCATTGAGCAGAGGCGAGAGATCGCTGTTGGCATCAGGCATTCCTTTCCGATCGAGCTCGGCCCAGGTCAATTTCTACAGGTTGCTCTGATTCAGCAGGGGGTCGATGTTTCGGTTGCGCTCGTCGATGGTGGCGGCAACGAGATCGGTTCTGTGGATGGTCCCAATGGTCCGGATGGCCTAGAATTTCTAGCATTGTCTCCGCAGTCGACCGGCGTCTTCGAGCTGCACGTCGAAGCACACTTCGGTTCTGGCTCCTATTGGCTGCAGGTCGCAGTGACGGACCGGCCGACAAGGCGGGATCGAGCCCTCTTGGCTGCGCTGGCTTCCTTCGATCGGGCGGTCGAGATTGCCGTTTCCCCGTCAGCGGACTCTCAGCTTCGAGCCTGTGTCCTTCTCGAAGAGGCTCTCGTCTTACTTCCCGCTTCCGCTCCGCCCCTGCTCAGGGGTCGGTTCCGCCATCGCCTCGGACTGGCCTTGAAGGATCTGGGCGAGCTCGAACGGTCCGCGAAGGAGCTCGAGGCAGCGCGCCAGTCCTTCATGGAGCACTCCAACGATTGGGAGCTCGGTCCCCTGTTGAACGACCTTGGGGGTGTCTATCTCGGTCGCAGCATGGCGTCGGCTGCTGAAGAGGTTCTGGAGGAAGGTCTCGCGAGATCGCTTGCGGTGGACAATCCCTTTGCAGTGGCGGTCGCTTGGAACAATCTAGGAGTGCTCTATGCCTCGAGGGGCGAGCTGACACCAGCCTTTGCCGCCTACAACCAGGCTCTGGCTACCTGGCGCCGGCAGGGAGTGACCTCTTCTGAGGGCAACATTCTTCACAACTTGGGCGTCTACTACCTCAGCTTGGGCCGTGTCGACGATGGCATCGCCAGTCTGCGGGCAGCCCTCGTGCTACGCGAGGAGTTGAACCAGGAACTGGCCAAGGCTCGCACCCTCAGTGCCCTGGCTTGGGGGCTGAGCTTGGCCGGGAACACGGACGAAGCCTTCGAGGCATTCGGTCGTGCTCTGGAGATCTTCCAGGCGACCGGAGCCCGGCGCGACCAAGCTCTGACATTGGAGCATCGGGCCTTCTCGTTGCTCCGACTCGGGCGCCCCGTGGAGGCCGTGAGGGACTTTCGTCGCTCGATGCCACTGAGTGGCGAGGATGAGCTGACGAGGGCCTTTCTTCAGCTCGGCCTTGGCGTTGCGACGCTGGCCCTTGGCCAGCCACGAGAGGCCCTCGAAGATCTCCAGGGTGCGCTGGACACGTTCGACGATTTGGGTGTCAGTCACATGCAGGTCGTCGCTCATGCGGAGCTCGGTCGGAGTTTCCGGGCTCTTGGCGACCGTCAGCGGGCGCGACGCGAGATGGAAGCCGCCGTCGCCGGCATCGAGGCCGCGCGGCAAAGCCTATTTCTCCCTTCCTTTCGGCAGACGTACTTCGGCAGTCATCAAGAGATTCACATCGAGCTCGCGGACCTGCTGGCCGAGACGGCGCTCGGCGGCGGGGACGCTGGTGTCGCACTCGAGAGCTTCGACACGACCGAGGAGGCGAAGGCCCGTTCCCTTTTGGAGAGCCTCGAAATCTCGAGTCGAGAGCAGCGCGTCGAGTCGGTGCCGCCGGAGCTGGCCCGGCGCGAGGGGGTCTTGAAGGCGCGGATCGACACTCTGCATCGGCAACACCTGCAAGCACTTCAGCAAGGAGCCCCAACCCAGGTCCTGGCACGCCGGGCAAAGCGCCTGTGGCGGGAGATCGAGGCGACGGAGGAAGCGATCCGGCGTTCTACCGGATCCCTGCCGACAGTTGTTCGGCCGGCTTCCGGGCGGGCCATTCAGAGAGAATTGGGGAGCGACACCAAGCTGCTTTCGTATCTCCTCGGTGAGGAACGAAGCTGGCTGTGGTTGGTCGATGCGACGGAAGTACGAATCTTCGAGCTGCCGCCGAGGTCCGAGATCGACCAACTGACAGAGAAGGCCCACCGCCTTCTGCCTCTAAGCTATCGCCGGGGGTATCGAACGGCGTCGAGACAGGCCCTGATAGAGCTGAGCGATGCTGTCTTGGGGCCTGTGGCTCGAGAGTTGAGACAAGGGCGCGTTGTTGTCGTCGGCGACGGCTCATTGCATTACATCCCCTTCGCAGTCTTGCCGGTCGCTTCCGGCGATGCCGATGAGTCGCGAGTTCCTCTATTGCAGCGAGTGGAGGTGGTTCGCCTGCCGTCCGCCTCGGTTTTGGTCCAGCTTCGCCGGCGAAGCTGGCGCGCGCCGGCCCCGAAGCTCATGGCGATTCTGGCAGATGCCGTTTTCGAGGAGGATGACCCGCGCCTGCAGTTTTCGGGTCAGCCTGCCGGGGCAGGGCCGAAGGGCCTCGAGCTGGCGGTGGCTCGCTCTGCGCGACGCGGTCCCTTTGGACGGTTGCAGGGTTCCAGTCTAGAAGCCTCGCAGATTCTCGACCTCTTGGCGGATGATCGAGACGTCTTGCTGGCGGACGGATTCGAGGCCACTCGAGGGTTGGTTCTTGGTGGCGACTTGGCGAAGTACCGGATCCTGCACTTCGCAACCCATGGTCTGGTCGATGGTCGGCAGCCGGAACTTTCGGGGTTGGTCTTTTCGCTCCGCGATCGACGAGGTGCTCCGATCAACGGCCTGTTGCGGCCGCACGAGATTCAAGATCTGACCTTGCCAGCCGATCTGGTGGTCTTGAGCGCTTGTCGTACGGCGCTCGGACGGGAAATCCGGGGTGAAGGTCTGGTGGGTCTCACGCAGGGTTTCCTGACGGCTGGAGCGTCGCGCTTGGTCGTCAGCCTCTGGGAAGTCGACGATGATGCGACGGCAGAGTTGATGCACTACTTCTACGAAGGAATCTTGCGGGATCGCCTGGCGCCGGCTGCCGCCTTGCGGAGGGCACAGCTTCAACTCGCCGATCGGGAAGGTCGGGGCTCCCCCTTTTACTGGGGAGCCTTCGCTCTGGTCGGCGATTGGCGACCTTTGCCCGAACCTGCGCCGGACAGTGGGCTCTGACCTGTCCGACTTGAAGTTCGGGCCTAAGGCTGTCCTACGGTCGAAGATCGACATGGGCTTCGAAGTCGAATTCGGCTCTTCCTGGGATTCTCCGTTGACGGTAGAGCCGTAGCGGTCCGAAGGAAGGGGCGAGCTGTCCGAGGAATAGGGAGAAGGCCGCCGGCGCAGCGACGAAGAGATGGAGCCATCCGTGGGTTTCGGCCGGGGTTCTTTGCCGAATAACTTGGGCGAGCTGTTGGGCGAGGCGCCGGGCGTGGGCGCCACTGCGCAGGGCCTCTGGCCCCGGAACGGGATGGCAGTTGGCATAGATCAGGCGCCCTACGGATGGTGCTCCGGTCGTTTCGAGAAAGTACTCCACGTTTTCGCTGACATTCTCGCTGACACTGGCTACCAGGGCGACGTCCGGCACTCCTCGCTCGAGAGTCCTGCTGTCGAGCTCCCAGAGGGAGCCCTCCGGTGGCGGAGTATCGAGGGCGAACCAGACCTTGGTGCCGTCGGGTCGTTGGGAGTGGACACGCAGGTCCACGGCACTCTTGGCTCGCAGAGCCCAGCCGGCGGAGAAGGCGACGCTCCAGGGGGCCTGTATCTCTAAGGCGATCGGCCGTTGGTTGATCGCCAGGGGGGCAAGGCAGACTTCCGCCTGTTGAGCGATGGCGGTCAGGTTCCCGAGGGGGGGCGCTGCATCGCCCCTCTTCGGGGAAGGCTCGTCGAATTCGAAGATGTGATCAAAACGGCTCTGTGGAGGGAATTCCACGGCGTTCGAAGAGAGGCGAATTCCTACCTTGATCGCGGCGCTGCGGGGCGGGCTGCTGCGAAGTCCACGGCCGACCTCTTGGCGGGAATCTAAAGCTGAATCCTCATTGGTCACGGTGGCGTTGGTTCGGGCTTCCGAGTCTGTAGCCCCGGAAGGCTGGAGAATGTGCCCGTCCTCCACTCGCATGAACACCACCGGCAGTGGCCATTCGAGGCGCGAGGGTGTGGAGCGAAGGGCGTGGATGGCAAGGCGGCCCTCGCAGGCCGCGACGTCAACCGGCGTACCGACGGCGATGCGCTGATAGAAGCGCCGGGCGAAGGTTGTCGCCGCGAGATTCGACAGCGGAAACTGCATGGCAACTACCGCAGGTATCTCAGCTCTCTGAAGAAGGCTGGGGGCGATGGTCAGGAAGGGGTCTTGGCCGTTGAGTCGAGGCAGGGCGGCTCCGTAGCAGCTCGACAGCACCACCATGCGCAGGCTCGGAAGATCCGTCACGTATTCCGCGAACATGTCTCCCGCCCAGCGGGTCGCGAGGCCTTTCTTATTGGTGAAGACGACTGTGCCTTCGGACGTCGATGGATCGAAGTTGCCGTGGCCGATGAAGTGCAGGACATTGATGCCGTCGTCAGCTATTCGGTCCCGGACCCGTTCGAGAATCGGTGATTCCGAGGTCACTTCGACATCGTGGCGCTTGCGGAACGCCCGGTGAATGTCGAGCTCCTCCTGCTTGGCGTCGACTGGCGAAATGTCAGTCGGCTGTGAGGTGACGATCAAGATCTTCAAGGGGCCATTCACCTTCAATTGCGTGATTGGCGTCATGCCCTGAAGAAAGCGTGAGACCGGGAATCGGCTGCGGCGCGAAAGAAAGTCGCCGCTTTGCGGTCGGCGGATCAGCTCCCAGGGGGCTGCCGCGATTGCGTTGAGACTGCTTTTGTTGGGTGACCACGCGATCCGCACCCTCAGTCCGACATTGCGATCACTGTCCAATCGACTTAGGCAGCGCTGAAAAGCAGTGCCGATATCTCCTTTTGAGAAAGCCTGAAAGAGGCGGCTGCCGAGATCTCCTTGAAGCCCACTTAGGGCCTGCTCACGCTCCGCCCCTGGGTGGTCGCTCTTGAATAGGGCGCGGGTGCGAAAGTCATAATCCTGCATCTGCTCCCGAAGCTCTTCCGGGTCGAATCCCGTATCCATGATCTCCGTTGCGGTGGTCAAGCCGTAGGAGTCGGTATGGGCACGGATTACGAGGTCATCTCCTTTCATCTGGTCGAGCTCGAGGATGAAATCAAAGTATTTCATGGCCGCCTCCGATGGGTGGGATTGAGGATTGCTCGGAGTGGAGTCAATGCAGGATTAGGGCCAGGGGCGTGGGGTCGGCTTGGGCGTCTGTTCTCACCTTGGTGGTTGTAGAGCCGTTACTGCTCGCCTTGTTTTGTTACAGATGTTGAGCGGGTCGTTACAGAAGCCGGGCTGATTCACGCTCTTGATTCTTGAGAGTCGACCTCTTGGAGTCATTGAAATTAATAGGTCTTTCCCCATATTGAAGCGCTGGCGCGCAATCGGCATGAATTCTGCTACTCATGGCCGTTGCAGGAAGATCGGATAACGCGAATATAAAAGGAGAATCTCGAGATGAGAATTCATGAAAGGACCTGGGTTTCCCTGCTTTCGTGGGTGGCTCTGTTGGTCTTGTTCAATGCTTGTGGAGACACCGGGCGGCCGCTGAAAGTCGGCTTGGTGACTTGGGTTGGGAGTGGTCCCTTCTATCTGGCCGAGGAGCGAGATTTCTTCGATGGTCTCGAGGTCGAGCTCGAGGTTCTCGATGATGCAGCGGGCAGGCGGTCTGCCTTGGCGAGCGGTGCCCTGGATGCCATGCTGGCAACGGTCGATGATTTTGCCAATGCCGCCGCTGCCGGAGTGCCTGCCGTTGCTGTCCTGAAGACCGACGACTCCTTGGGGGCGGATGGAATCGTTGCCGGCTCAGAGATTCGCAGTGTTGCCGAGCTCGCCGGAAAGACGATTGCCTTTCCGCAGGGTATGCCGTCTCATTTCTTTCTGCTCAACGTCGCTGAGAGGAACGGTCTGGCAATCTCCGAGGTCAAGCCTCGCTTTATGGAGGCGGGTGAGGCCGGGGGAGCTTTTGTGGCGGGAAAGGTAGATGCTGCTGTGACCTGGGAGCCCTGGTTGAGCCAGGCCTCTGATCGGGAGGGCGGCCATGTCCTGGCGACGACCCGTGAGTATCCCGGTTTGATCTCGGACATATTGGTGGTGCGTCGAGACGTTCTTTTCGAGCGCCCGGCGGACCTGGTCAAACTATTGTCTGGCTGGTTCCGTGCCGTGGAGCTGTGGCAGCAGGAGGAGAGCGCCTCCAATCGCTCGATGGCGGCGGCGCTCGGATTGGCCGAGGATGACTTTGCGGCCATGGTCGCCGGGATCAAGTACGCCGATCTCGAGGAGAACCTCGCCTACTTCGGAGTCGGTGAGGGTGGGGGAAGCGCGTTCGACCTTACCTTCGAGGCCGCTGGAAGAGCTTGGGAGGTTGCTGGTCTGGTGAGAGATGCACGGCCGTCGGCCGGGTTTGCCGAGGTGTCCCCCTTGGTCCAGCTGGCTTCGGAAGAGAAGCAATGAGGCCGTTGCCTGGAATGTCCTTCGCCGGTGTCGGGACATCTCCTGCCCCAAGAGGACCGAAGCCCGAATCCCCTGAGCAGCCGACTGGACTGCGACGGAGATTGCACGAGGCCTTCGAATTCAAGAGGTCTTTGCCGAAACTCTGGTCGATTCTCCTGGGCGCCGGCGCGTTTCTCGGGGCCCTCATGCTGTGGTGTTTCCTAACCTACGGGGGAATCGTCAAACCGCTCTTCTTGCCGACGCCAACGGCGGTGGTCGCCGATCTCGTTCAGCTCTTTACGGCCGAGGACTTCGCCTACGACATCCTGATGAGTGTCTTCCGGGTTCTGGCCGGCTTCGGACTGGCAGCTCTGCTCGCGACCCCTCTGGGGATCCTGATGGGGACTTTTCGGCCGCTCGAGGCCATCGTGAGTCCGTTCTGTGCATTCGTGCGCTACATGCCTGCAGCGGCTTTCATCCCGTTGATCATACTTTGGCTGGGGATCGGTCATGGGCAGAAGATTTCGGTGATTTTTCTCGGAGTGTTTTTCTACATGCTGATCTTGATTGCCGGGGAGGCGGATCAAGTAAAGAAAGATCTGATCGAAACCGCTTACACGTTAGGGGCCTCCAGGTGGCAGATTCTTCGTCGCGTGATTGCTCCGGCCGCGCTTCCCGGGGTCCTCAAGTCGCTTCGGGCCATGGTGGGAGCGGCGTGGACTTATCTGATCGTCGCAGAGTTGGTGGCCGCTCAAACTGGGATTGGTTTTCGCATCAGCGAAGCACAGCGCTTCTTGAGGACCGATCGAGTCATCGCCGGGATCGTGGTCATCGGTGCAATCGGAGTGCTGACCGATCTCCTCTTCAAGGTTGTCTCCGCGTGGTTGACCTCATGGGAGGAGTAGGACCGGTGCTGCCCGCAGTGACGCCGAAAGTGCAGGTCGAGAGCCTGGTCAAAACCTATCGCGAGGTCAACGCCGAGCCGGTTGTCGCGGTCGCCGAGGCTAGCTTTCAAGTTGCGGAGGCTGAGTTCTTTGTGCTGCTCGGCCCTTCGGGATGCGGCAAGAGCACCATTCTGCGGATGGTCTCTGGGCTGGAGCTCCCCTCGGCTGGCCAAGTGTTGGTCGATGGCCGGGCGGTGGATGGTCCCGGAAGAGACCGTGGCCTAGTCTTTCAAGCATATACCTCGTTCCCCTGGCTGACAGTCGAGGAGAATGTCGGTTTCGGCCTCGAGCTGCGTGGCGTGAAGGTCGAAGAGCAGCAGAGGGTCGTGGCTCATTTTCTCGAGGTGACGGGGCTTGCGGAATTCCGCCATGCCTACCCGAAAGAACTTTCCGGTGGAATGAAACAGCGGGTTGCGATCGCCCGGACGATGGCGAATTCACCGGACATTCTTCTGATGGATGAGCCCTTCGGTGCCCTCGACGTGGAGACCCGTTGGCAGATGCAAGAGCTTCTGCTTGAGGTCTGGCGGGAAACCAGGACCACGGTTCTTTTTGTGACCCATGACATCGAAGAGGCGATCTTTCTGGGCGATCGAATCTATATCTCGACGGCTCGCCCGAGTCGCTGCTGTGACGTGGTCGATGTTCCTTTTGGTCGCCCTCGTCCCTCGGCCATCAAGACTTCGGTGCCATTCCGTCAGCTCGAGGGAAAGATCCACGGACTTTTTCGAAATCAAGCGCTGGAAGAGTGGAAAGGACAGGACTCATGACGAGCCGACTAGTCTTCGGTAAGGGCGAGGCGGCCCTCATCGATCGCAAAGAGGAATCCTTCCCAGCGTTGGTGACAGCGCAGGATCCCGTTCAGGCGGAGGCTTTTCGTAGGTACCACGAAGCCTATCTGGGGGAGTACTTCTTCCTGCTGCGCAAGATCTTCCACACCTGGGCTTTCGACCTGCGGGAGTTCGCCTTGGAGTTTCACGAGCAGCCGGTCGACGAGTACATCCAGTCGCTGGTGTGGTTGACCTATGTCCAGACGATCATCTACGAGCTCGACATCAATACGGAGCAGGAAGGGGCCGGGGCCAACCGCCGATCAGCGATGCGCCTGGCCGAGGTCGGGGCGGGAATTGAAGAATTCCTCGAGGAACACGACCTCTCGGATGTCCGGATTCGCCAATGTCTTCGGGATGTCATCCAGTACCTCCGAAAGGAACGCGATGAGCTGCACGACAAGATCCAATATTCCCGGGAGGAGATCTTCGCGATTCTGGATCTGAAGTCAGCGGACCTCGGCCTCCTCAGGCGTATCTATCTGCGGGTCGCCGATCTTGAATGCCGGGAGAGTGAAATGGCGATCTTTCGGCGCATCGACAAGATTCGCGAGACCTTCGATGATATTCGAGATTACTTCGAGGATCTGGAGATCGCGAACTTCAACACGGTGATCTGCCTCCAGAAACTGGGTGGAGACATGCTCGGAGGAGCAAAGATCCTCAACGATTTCGTCGAGGCCGAGATGGAGCGGGCTCGATCTGAGATCGCCCTTTTAGACGCTGGCCGAAGGCAAAAGTTCGAGCTCATCTTCGAGCGCCTTCTGGAGGAGAAAACATACTTCATGGCCGAGCTTGCGAAGCTTCCCTCGAATTGAGCGGATGCTGGAACTGAGAGGTGGCTGAATGGCTGGTGATTCCCGGCAGAAGCGTGTGCGTGAACTGATCGAGATGGCTCGCCAGCGGATTTCGCGCTCAAAGGCCCCCCAGCAGTCGAGTCTGCGTTCGTTCGAGATTCTACCAGCAGTGCTCGCTGGCGAGCGTACGCAGCGAGCCGTCCTTGCCTTGAGAACGCGTGGTTGTCTTTGGTTCGGGGGCAAGGGGCGTGGATGTTCTCATTGCGGGCTGGTTCAGGACGGATTGTGGGACCCGGGCCTCGATGAATCGGTGGCCTTGCAGGAACTGGAGGCACAGCTCGATCGCATGTGTCAGAAAGAGGTTCGGATCCTCTGCTTGTATGTCGCCGGTTCCTTCTTCGATCGCCGTGAGATCAGCGACGCTCAGCGGCGTAAAGTCTTGGCCGCCGTGGCTCGCCGAGCCCGGGTCCGTCGGCTGGTGGTGGAGACGCGCCCGGAGTTTCTGCGGCCCGGGCTGATTGCCGAGGCGGTACGGTTGCTGGAAGGCGTCGAGCTCGAAGTCGGAATCGGATTGGATTCCGTTGACCCTTCAGTGCGGGCTCTTTGTCTCAACAAGCACTCGACCCGCGAACACTTCGAGACGGCAGCACGCTGCGTTGTCGGCGAAGGGGCGAGGCTCCTGACCTATGCAGTGTTGAAGCCTCCGTTCCTCGATGAGTCTCCGGCCATCGAAAGTGCGGTGAGCACCGGCCTTTATGCTTTCGACCTCGGGGCGAGCTCGGTCTCCCTCGAACCACTGGCGGTGCAGCCCGGAACCTTGGCTCACCTTCTATGGGTCGAGAAGCTCCACCGACCTCCTTGGCTTTGGAGTGTGGTGGAGGTTCTGCGGCACCTTGCCCCGCATGGCCGAGTGAGGGTCGGAGGGCTGGTGGTCTATCCGTCGGCGGAGCACTGCGCCGGTAACTGTTCGTCGTGCTCCCAACAATTTCGTTCGGTGCTGCAGGACTTCAATCTTTCGCAGCGGGCCGACCGACTGCGTACTCTCGCGTGCTCCTGCAGGGCCTTGTGGGAGCAAGAGCTGGAGTTGTCTCGAACCCTGCATCAGCGCCTGGACGAGACGCTGGCGAGCCTGCGTGGATTACGCTCTTAGCCCGCTCTTCTCGCCGCAGCCCCGCCGTCGGAATCTGCGAACAGTACAAGCTTCTCGCTCTGGCAAGGGAAACCTTGGGTTTGGGTGTCCAAGGACTTCCACCGATTCGCCGAGACGCCGGTGAGGAGGGTTGGCAAAGTCCGTCCGTTTATCGAATGGTCTTTTGGGCTTCTGGAGGTGCCGGAGTCTGTTCGGAGAAGTAGGTGAGAGCCCGAGGCGAGGAGGTGGCCAGCTTGCCACCTCCTCGTCGGCCTGGGATGTTGTCGTTCGGATTCGCTACCGCGGAGTCGATGTGTACTGGACCTCCCATAGAGCGGGGTGGAGGGAGAGGTCTGTTTGGCTGCCGTTTGCGTCTTCGCCCGCGAGCCAGAGGAGAAAGAGGATGCCGATCACGGCCAGACAGCCACATCCAGAGTTTTCCTTTTTGAGGACATCGATTTGACCAACCTTTTTATATCCCACGGTTTGTGTCTCCTTTGGTGAGTTATTGCCTCGCGGAGGGGGCGGTCTACTGAGGGCTTTCTCCGGTGATCTGCGATGCAATGGCGTTCGTCATGTAGGAAGTCCATTCGGTGGGGTAGCCTGCCCGCTTTCCCTCCGCCTGAATATCTTGTTTGGTCTTCCCATAGAGGAGTGATCGCACCCGCTTGCGAAGAAAGGTGGCGGAGCCAAAGTCGGGCAGGCGGCGCGCAGCGGCTTTCTCGTCGAAATTGGTGTCGATCAGAGCTGTCGTGATCTCTTCGAGAGATCGTTTGTATTTGTAGAGAGTATTGGCTGAGATCTCGAGGGCTTGACTGGCTCTGCGATGATCCTTGCCTGCCTTGCGATAGACCCTCTCAGCGAGCAGCATCGATAGAACGTCGAGCGACAGGCGAGAGTCCTGTAAGACCTCGGCCGCAAGCTGGTCGAGCGTTTGGGTCACTCGGCAGCGACGAGCACGCAACCGCTTGGGCAGGTCCGTTGTGACCAGGAAGGTGCTGCCGCGGGAGGCGTAGTAGAGATGGTTGACGACGTTTTGAAGCTCGCGGACATTCCCGGGCCAGTTGTATTCGACGAGTGCTACCAGGGCTTGGTCGTCGAAGTTCTTCTGGCAGCCGTGCCTCTCGTTGAGGGCTTCGAGGTGGTATCGGGCAATCAGCTCAATGTCGTCGCGCCGTTGGCGCAGGGGCGGGATCTCGATGACGAGCCCTTCGAGGCGGTAGTAGAGGTCGGCGCGAAATTTTCCGCTGTCGATCTTCTCTTCGAGATCCTGGTTGGTTGCGGCAACAATGCGGACGTCCACCTGCAGGGTCTCCGTCCCCCCGACTCGCTCGAGTTGCTGCTCCTGGAGGACGCGCAAGAGCTTGGCTTGCGCCGTGAGGCTGAGGTCGCCGACCTCATCGAGGAAAAGCGTGCCGCCGTGGGCAAGCTCGAACTTGCCTTTCTTGCGGCGAACGGCGCCCGAGAAGGCGCCCCGTTCGTAGCCGAAGAGCTCGCTTTCGATCAGAGACTCCGGGATTGCGGCGCAGTTGACCGAGAGGAACCGGGTTCGCCGCGAGGCGCCGTGAACCGCTCGCGCCACCAGCTCTTTGCCGGTGCCGGTCTCGCCGAGGATGATCACCGGGCGGTCGTTCGATGCTTCCATCACGATGCGGCCGATCACCTGGTCCTGCATGGTCTTGTCGACACTCACGATGTATCGCCGATCGCCATCGCCGAAGTCCACCGGATAGCGCTTGATGTCGCTCTGGACGGTGCTCCGACCTTGACGCAGGCCGAAAGCCTTCTCCACGACCGCCAGGACCTCGTTTCGGGTGATCGGCTTGGAGATGTAGTCCCGAATTCCGATCTGGCGAGCCTCGTCGAGAATGTCCTTTTGGTCTGTGCTCTCGCTACCCCAACCCTTGCCGGTAATAGGGATGAGCTGAACTTGTGGGGCGATGCGCTTGAGCTCCGGCATCAGCTTGAGCCCGCCCCGGGGGTCCGTCCTGCGGTCCGTTGCGGTGATTGGTAGCACGATGTCCACCAAAGCCAGGCAGGGCGCCTCCTTCTCTTGCCCGACCCAGTCCATCAAGTGCCTCAAGGCCGACTCGCAGTCGAAGGCTCTCCGGATCTCGTAGGGAGTCGAAGAAAGATAGCTCTCGAGGTGGAGGGACGCGTCGTCATCGACGATCAACACGAGGCCGCGACTCTTCATGTCAGAAATGGCTCGTCCGGCTTTGCAGGTCGACACCTTCTGGTAGCCGAGTGCGCAAGGGGCGGATGCCGACGGTGTAACCGTTCTTCTCGAGCTCCTTCAACAGGCTCGAACAGAAGGGGTACCTCTCAAGGGGCCAGAAGCGATCGAGCTGCTCGAGTCCCGAGAGCACGGAAGGGTCGCTGCTCAGGCCTTCGATGGTGGCAATGGTCTCGTAGATCCGCTTCAGGTCTTGATGCATTCGGTCGTCCTCGTCGGTCATCTCTTCCGACATTCGCTTGCGGGCTGAGATCATCTGTGCGCAGAGACTCTTGAGTTGTTCGGCGTCCTCTCGCATCGCTTCGTGGGCCAACTCGCCTTCCTCTTCGAGCCTTGCGAAGACTTCCTCTGAGCGCAAAATCCGTTCGACGACCTGCTGAGAAATCGTGCTGAAGAAATCGCTTTCTTCGATGATCCTCCGAATGTCGGGGATTGTGATGACGCCTTTTCTGCTGTTCCTGAAGAGGGCCTCAAGTTGAATTGCAAGATCCTTGAAGTTGCGGTGGAACTGGAGCTGTGCAAGCACGTTGTGAGTGCGAGACCCCCATTTGAGGTAGCTGGTCGATTCTCCGCGGTTGCGCTCTTCCAGGTAGTAGTCCAGATAGGGGGAAATGTCCTCGCGGCGTCGACTCAGCGGTGGAATCTCGATGGTGAAGAAATCGGGGCTTCCGGCGAGGGCGAAGAGGTCTTGGATGCGCTCATCAATTTCGATGCGAGATCCCATGAGGGCTAATCGCACCTTGCCCGGGCCGAGCGAGATGGCATTCTCCAGGTGGTGCACCAGCCGCGTGACGGCCCAGCCGCTGAGGGCCTGCGTGTTCTCCAAGAAGACGAAGAGAGGCTCGTGAGAATCCGCATCTAGTGCCTCCTCCAGGCGGTTAATCACGTCTTCCATCTCCGGCATACCCCGGCCATTGAGAATCTCGAACCGCATCGAGCGATTTGATCCCAGCTCTTTCTTGCTCAAGGACTCGAAGAGAAGCCAGGCGACCTGCTCGAACTCAACTCCTTCTTCGCCGACCAGGAGAGTGGCGGCTGCTTGATGGAAGGTCCCACGCTGGATGGCGTTGACGATGTCCGTCATGGACTTGGACTCGAAAGCCAGGGGGAGAATTCGGGTCTGGCATCGCTTGCCATTGGGGCAACGGATGACCCTCAGGCGCGCCTTTCGCCTCTTGACCTCGTTCGCGCCCTCGAGATTTGCCAGCAACCGCCGGGCGATGTCTGGCGCCTCTTCGGTAAAGCTCTTCTTCGGGACAAACCAGACATCCTTGTGATGCAGAACTTGATCGTCAACCAGCTCCCTGTCCGCGATGGACATCAGCAGAACCGGGACCTGTAGCTCCTCCAGCATATGAAGCACTTTCTTACCGTTCTCTTCCATCTCTTTGGTGGTGTCTTCGCTCCATGCGGTGGTCGGCAGACGATAGTCGACGAGGGCATAGGCGATGGACTGGATCTCGCCATGCGCAGACTGATGGCTGAGGGCTTTCTCCAGCTGCTCGACGTTGGTGATTTTCAGAAAGGTCGGAATGTCCAGGTGTGGATTCTCGAGCTTCCTGAACTGGAGGCTCAACTCGCGCATGCAGGCGATGACGAATTCGGAGTCGTCGTCGATAATGAGGACGAACTTCTCCTCTTGGGCGGTGTCAGTCATCGGTCCGCTCTCTCGGAAGGAAGTCACGGCTGATGTTCTCGAGAAACTCTTCCAGCTCTCGCCGGTCGACGCGAGTGATGCGGGCGATCCCGGTGACAACCTCTGAAAGATAGGCCGCCCAGCACTTCAGAAGGACCACCCGCCGGATTGTAATGTCCGTTGTGGTGTCGAGGAGGTGTTGCATTTCTTGGCCTCCGATGCCGAGACGATTCCAGCGCTCCTTCTCGACTTGCTGCCTGAGCTCGAACTCGAAGAGAAAGCGCTTCATCGAGTCGGAGATCGGAAACTCTGACTCATCGAGTCTGAAGGCCGACAGGAAAGCCGGATCATTATCCAGCTGATCGAGCCCGAGGGGCTTAATCAGGTGCTCCATGCGCGTTGCTTGATGTGTCCAGGCGTGCAAGGGGGCTCCGGTCAGGAGTCCCATGCCGAAGACCAGTAGCCGAAGGCTGGACTTCCCCCAGGCGGCCTCGATCCGCTCTAGGGCTTCCTCCGTGACTGTCGCCGCCGAAATCCAGTCCACGACATGGCAGTAGAGGCAGTCCTGGATAGTGCGGAAGCTCTCGACGGAGGTTTGGCCGTAGAGCACCGTCCGGGGGCTCTGTGAGGCTCCATCGAGGGGCTCGACGAGAGACCGCAGTTGCCGTCCGAGGTTGTCGCTGCCAGGAGGCGCCTCCAGCACGATGAGGAACGATTGACTCTCATTCCGCTGCTCTTTGAGGCGTGAGCGACCCTCCTCGATCGATTCAGCGGCGACGGTCCGATGGTCAGAGATGCGTTGGTATGATGATCGGAGATCGGCAAGTTGCTCTCCGACGAAGAGGGTGTACCGACTTCCAGGTTCCTCGGAGCTTCGGTTCATCCTCTGGAGAGCCTCGTCGATTGCTGTTGGATTGGGCTCGACTGCCAACGTCCTTTCCTCCTTGTCTTTGCGCGATACAGATCAGATTCCAGGATTCGTTGTTCTCAGTAATGTGAAAACTTGCTCTTCGAAGTCCTTGACCGGTTTGGTGATGAGTGGGCAATCGATGTGTCGCTGGAGACTGGGATTGAGGGTGCCGCTCAAGGCGAAGGTCTTGACCTGATGCCGTGACTTCAGCTCTTCGAGCAGTAGAAGGCCGTTTCGGGGATGCTCTTCGCGCTCTTTCGGGTCAGGGGAGTCCGGGTCGATCGGGATTCCCATGTCGACGATGGCGACGTCGATCTCTTGCTCTGAGACGATCTTACGAGCCGCCGCGGCGGAAGTGGCGACGAGTAGCTCGAACTCACCCTTATGCTTCGAGAACTCGTACTGCCAGAAATTGAGAACCACCGGCTGGTCTTCGACCATCAGTACGCGGATCACTGCGAGAACCTCCTTGCGGGAATTGTGATTTTTATGGTGGTGAATCCGTCTTCATTAGGGGCGAGAGAGATGGTGATGCTGGAGTCCCGCTCGACTCTCTCCTTCATGGCCAGGAACAACTCGCCGACGGCTCCTTGTGGGCCCAAGAGGCTGGGGCGATTGTGATTGCGGGCGAACTGATCGAGCCCGTGATCCTCGCCACCATAGCCTTCGTAGAAGGCGCCTTGCACCGAATCCGCGATCTCTACCGAGACACTCGATGAGTCCTCAGGGAGAAAGCGCGCTTTGACGTGATAGTCATCCTCCAAGGCCGGGAGGCCGAGATCTTCGCGGTCTTTCGACCTTTCGATGCGGTTGGCATGCCGCTGCAGAAAGACCTGGGCTGTCAGGTTGAAGAGCTCTCTGTCCCAGCAGTACGAACCGTTGTAGAGCTCGACCTGCGCCTGGGTGCGACCAATGGTCTCGTAAGTCCAAGGGGTTCGCGGCATCTTGTCCTGCTGCAGGTCGGCCAGTGTCTGCACGGTGTTGCGCAGATTGGCCTCCACTTCGGCGACGCCCACTGGGATTGGGTTCGTCAAGAGGACTGGTAGTTCGAGGCGAATCAGTGTTCCGCCCAACTCCGGGCTCGAAAGCACCTGTTGTCTACCGTCAGCATTGAGCTCGAGGAGGTTCCGAGCGTTGTAGAACCCGGTTCCGCTGCCACCGCCGATCTCTGTTGGAATGACCTCGCCGGTTTCGATGTACTTGAGTTTCTCGGTCGGTATTAGGACCTCGTCGAAGATCAAGACCTCGATCGAGTCGGAGTTGTCAGGGGGTTGGATAAGAATTAGAAATATCTCGCCAAGGCGAGCTTCCTGGACGGCCTTGACGGTATTCTCGGCGTAGATTGATAGGACTTCTTCAATCCCTTCCGTGATGTCGATCCATATTTCTGAATCTTTGTTCAGCAGGTTGTCCACATTCAGCTCAGGCAGGACTTCGGCTAGGGGCTCGGGGAGCGTGTTCAGATGAAGACTGATCCCCTGGCTATCCGCTTGACTGCGGTTGTTGGTGGTCATGTCATGTCCCGAGATGAGCCCGGTGTAGGTCTCGATCAAGTCCGAGAGTGAGCGCGGCTTCTTGGGCTGCCGAGCCCCTGTGACGATCGATCTGAGCATCGCGAACTTTTTCTGGACCTGCTCAATGCCGTGCGCTCCTCCTTCGATTTGGCCGATGCGGTCGAGTTCGCAGATCGCAGGCCCAATTTCGCTAGGATCCTTCTTGAGGATTGCGCGTAATTCCTTGATGACGTTGTAAGTCGGTTGCAGGCCGTTCTTCAAGCGATGGGTGACGCCGAGGAGTACTTGCTGCATGCCGCTCAGTCTGGCTGCTCGGGCGGCCTTCACCTTGAGTGAGATGGAACGGTAGGTGAGAAAGTAGGCTTTGGCGATGGCTTCGACGTCCTTTCGGTCGTGCTCGGTGAACCACCAGGGGATGGGAGACGTCATCAGAAGGACTCCGGACGAGGGCAGGTCTCGGTACAGGATCGCTGTAAGGAGCGTTGATCCCGATTGCCAGTCCTGCCAGGGGACTCCGTGGTGAGAGAGGGGTTCGAGAAACGGCTTCAGAAAGGCTGGTTGCCCCTGCTCCGTGGGCTGGTTGAAGCGATGTCCGGGAAGGAGCATTGTGCCCAGGCAGTGGTCCGTATGCCCGCGGTCTGGGTTTACGCCTTCGGCGCCGGTTTTGGAGAGGTCTCCGCTACGGCGACTTAGTTTGTCGACAGTACTCTCTAACCACTGATGGCAGTGCTGGGGCCAACCGATCGGCGGTGGCTGAAGTTGCGAGAGGTCGATGCTGTCAAGAACCATCTGGTCATTCGGACAATTGGAGTAGTAGAGCCGCGTGCCCTCGAAAGGGATGTAGACGAGGTGAAGGGCCTCTTGCTCCGAATAGGCTTGAAAGAGAGTCTTCATGAATCCGGCCATATAGGTTCCGAACTCATCGTCGCGTGCCAATTGCACGTTGGGGGAGCTGGAGCCGGCCTGGCGGGCTGCTAGTTGCGAAAGGGAGTCTTCGGAGAGGATTTCTCCTACCACTCTCCGGTACGCGGTGATGACCTTCTCGCGATAATGGGTTTGGCCGTCCTCGAAGACGACCTTGGTCGCCGCCTCCACGTCTTGACGTTCCTGGTCGCTGAACGAGCCTCGAATTGGTGAGGAGAGAAAGATGAGGCCGTGAGGAAGACCTTCGACGAGCAAAAGCGCCACTAGGAGGGATCCCTCGGAGCTCCAGGAGGTGCCGAGGCTGGTGATGCCGTCGTGTCGGTTTGGTGCTGGCCTGAGCTCGACGAGTTTGTTGAGATACGGAAATACCTGGTCCGGCTGGCAGGTCGGCCAGCAGTATGCTCGGACCAATGTACGAAGGCTGCCGTCGCTGTTGGATGCGTGCTGATCGACGAAGAAGTCCGCGACCAACTCATCGAGGGCATAGCCCTCGGGTTGATGTCGACCTTCGAGGAGGTCTCTGAGGCAGCGCAGGTAGAGTCGCTGGAGGGCGCAGTCTCCGGCACCTTCCAGCAACTCCTCATGGGGGTTCTCGAGGCTCTTTTCGTACTGCGCCAGCCGGGAATTGACGCTGGCGAGGATTGCCGGATCGTTGCTGCCAAAGACCGTGAGATCTTTGCAGTTCCAGGAGAGGCTGCGTTGGCTCTTCAGGCCGCGAAAGCTCTCGGAGCTCAGGGGAAGAAAGAAAGCGCTCTCCAGAGTGGCGAGGGCTGTGCCCATCCGCTTGAGGAATGCCTCGAGCTGACTATTAAAGTCGAACCGGTCCTTTTCCTCTCTTTCCAGCAGTAGCCTCTGATACTCGCCCACCACCAGATCTCGGGAGGCGAGCTGGGCTGGGAGGACGAATGTGCGGACGGCCAGCTTCAGATCTCTCAGCTCGATCGCAGGTGTGAAGCTCAGCTCATCGGCCGACAGCATCACGAGAAGGCCCTTGGGTAGTCCGTCGCAGAAGATTCCCACGCCCATGGCAGAGCCGGTGGTTGGGAGCTCCGCTTGCCAGCCTCCGACTCTCCTGAGTAGGCTGCGTAAGAAAGGAAATTCCAGATCGAAAAGGCAAGCTGAGAAGCAGGCCGCGAGGATCAGCGCGTCGAGAGGGCTTTGGCCTTCGTCCTTCGGCAGGAGCGCGGCGATCTCTTCGAGGGTCGGTAGGTTGGCCGAGCTCTGCCGACCGACGATCTGCGCCATGCTCCAGCGATACAGCCAGCTAAGGGTTTTGCTGCCTTCATCAGAAGGCTCAGGGAACTCGAGTAGCTGCAGCTGCTGTTGGCTCGAGGCAGTCGCGGCAAGGGTCTCCTCGATCGCCTCTCGAATTGAGAAGTGCTCAAAGATGACCTGGCGGTCCCTGGTCGACCGTCCGAGCAGGGCGTCATCGCGGTCCAGAGGTAGCCAGACGGCGAACCTCGTGGTTTCGAAGCTGGCGAAGAGCTCTCCGAGGAAGGCGCGCAGGGCGGAGGAGAATTCCCAATCGTTGAGGGAGCCGGTAGAGGTTTGTAGGGTTCGGCCGACGGTTAACTGGCTTTCTAGATCCTGATAGTTCCCAACGATCTGACTGAGTCTCTTGAGCTGGAAGGTCTGGAAGTAGGCCTTGGCAATGCCACTGACGTCGATGAGATCTTCTTCAGTGAAGACAAAGGGCTGAGACGAATTGAGAAAGAGCACTCCCGGAGGCAGGTGGTCGAAGAGGACGAGAAGGGCAATCAGGCTGCCGCTGGAGCCAAAAACCTCGAAGTCTCGGGCGGTGTTGCGTGAGGCGCGAAACTGCAAGAAGTCGGGTTCTATCTCGCCGAACATCCACTCGGCCCAGTGGGTCGAGCCGAACAGTGCCCCATGGACCACGCCGATAAGGGTCGAGCCGCCGCTGGTTTGGGATTGAGTTTCGTGACCTAAGGGAGAGTCGGTGGCTTGCCGAATGGCCTCGGCCAACTCTTCCAGTCGGGGTTGAAGGACCTCGTTTGACGAATCCTCCTGGGCCGTGGCCAGCAGTCTCAGGCGTTTGGAGTAGAGATCCCAGCAGAGTCGAGCACCGGCGTCCGGGAGGCCTTCAGGCCGAGTGTCGGTCAGGCTCTGTGGTCTCTGGATGGGGAGAACTCCGATTTCTCTTGGGACGAGGACAGATACTCGCTGCTCTCGTTCGCGGGGCGGTGGTGCCTGAAAGAGATAGGATTTCGCGCCAACCAGGGGGAAGAAATACGCGTTGTCCATTTCTGGCAAAGCGTCGGCGTCGGCGAGAGTTGTGAGAAAGAAATGGAGGAATCTCGCGGTGCTGTCCTCGGACCAATCAGTGTTTGGCGCCGCTTGGCCGCGAACCTTCTGCAGGCCGGCGGTGAAGTCTTCGAGCAACAGGCGGTCGTTCACCAGGCTGCGATAAGACTCGTTGATCGACTGCAGTCGAAGGACTCGGTAGCTTTCGAAGAAGAGTCGGGTAGCGGCCTCAATACGCTGCACCTCTTGCTCCGAGAGTGGCTCGGACGAGGGCTCACGCACCAGCAAAATCATGCAGTCGGGGCTGTCCTCGACTCGTTGTTCGATGGTGACGAGCTCTCCTGGGCCGGCTTCGGATTCGCTGCGGAGTCGACGGTCCGGCTCGTCGGCGAACTGTCGAAGTGAGTTACGTAGCGCCTCGAAGATGTGGAAGTCCTCGCGTCCTCGCTCGAGGATGCGGCAACGAACCGGAGGCGGTGCCGAGCCTTCCTTGTTCGTGGCTTGCTTTTCATCGCTGCGAGAAAGATGCTGGTTGCCGATGGCTGGCCAAGGGTGGTCGGGCAGGAGTTGCGAGGTTTCGAATGAGAAGAGGTGGGCGGATGCCCCGGGGGTGGTTCGGAGATAGGAGAATCCCAACTGGTTCCGCGCCCCTAGGGGCAGAAAGTGGATCTCCGCGACCTCGCCAAGACAGAGCTCTAGCCCCAAGAGGCGTTTCTTCTCTTCGAGTGCCTCCAGCGAGTCGGAGCTGAGGCGAAAGAGCTGGGCATAGAGGCGGCAGATGGCGGCCAGCTCACTGCGGACGGCTGATGCGTCTTGGCGCGAGCCATCCCGAATTGACGCCATGGCTTGTGCCAGCCACTGGGGAGTCATCGCGTAGACCCAGGCGAGGTTGTCCGTAGCAGCTGTTCGCGGAGACGTGGGTGAGTCGGCGTCCTGGAGTGACGGATGCAGTGACAAAATCTCCCCTTTCTCTCGCTAGTACCGTTCGGGGGCTGGGCGCGGTTGATTGGACATGGACTCGACAAAGATGCCGACGAACAGAGCAAGGCTGAACCAGAGCAATAGAAGTTTGGGAAACAGCATGAACTCCATCTCGAGATTTCCCAGGGTCATGACCCGGAGGCGATGCAGAATATTCGCTTCCTCCATGCACTCGACGGAGTCGAGCGGACCATCGCAGTTGATGTTCGAGTATTCGGATGGAGCAGGCGGAGTGCTCTGAGTGCTGAGATCGTTGGATTGAATCACGTACTCGGATCCCAAGGTGCTGGTGACGATGAGGCCGAGGCCGTAGGATTGGGCGAGGGCGATTAGCGATAAGGCCATTGCTTTGCGGAGCATCTCTCCCCGTCGGCGGACCTGACTGGCAACCTCGACGATGAAATACATGCAGGCCAGGAGGATCAGAATCGCCGTGATGGATAGGATTTTCGGCCAGCTCATGGTCAAGGGCATGCGCGACATCTCTTCAGTCAGGCAGAGGGGGACGTAGCCGACCAAAATGCCGCCGAAGATATTGGGTAGCGCTTGCTCGAATAGGCTGTGGATGCGACGGAATCTTCGAAATGTCATTACCGTGACGACAGATAATCCGCCGTAGACCACCAGGTACTGCATGAGAAAAAGCGCCTCGGCGATGTCGAGGGCCAGGCCCGCTCCAGATGTGGTCGAAGTGCGTTCGAGGAGTCGCGCTGTCCCCAGAGTTCCCCACGATAGGAAGGCAAGGATCAAGAATCCCAAGTAGGGCCATGGGAGGTGTCTCAGAATGAAGCCGATGGCCGGTGCGTTGATCGCCGCGGAGCGGAGGGAAGCCTGCTGACGCGAGACTTCGGCGGCGGCTCGGCTGAGGATCATGAACTCCCGGAGCTCGAACTTCTTGAGGAAGAAGCTCTCGGCGTCCCGAAATAGTCGCCACTGCTCTCCGAGGATTCGGCGCAACTTGCTGCGCTCTTTCGAGTCTTTCTGGCGAAAGGCGGCGGCGGCCCGGAGGAAGGCTGGGCGGGTCTTGAAGCAACGAGTTCGTGCCCAGTCGGAGCGGGAGGGCTCGACCGATGGCCTGAGCCGAGGGCGCCAGGACTTGGGCTCCTCACAGCGGAAGAGGAGGTCACCAACCTCTCGATAGGGCGTCTTGAGGTGGAGGAGCTCTTCGGTAGAGGGTCGCATCTCCAGGTTGTAGTAGACCCACTGGGCGATGCTCTGGTGATAGTCGAGGACAGATTGTCGCTCGGAACTGCCCTGCCAGTATTTTGTCGGCCGACATTCGAGAATGGAGGCGGCCAAGTGGGCTCGAAGCTTGAGGAGGTTGCCACGGATCTCTTCGGCAGGCTGGTCGGACTTTCGCGACGGCCACGGCCTGAGGCCGCCGAGCTCGAGAGAAGAGTGCCGCAGAGCTCGACAGATCTGGTCCGCGAAGACCCACCACCGATGGAGCAGGTTCGCGGCTCGTGGCAAGTCGTCGAGCGGGAGCGTGGCGGGTCCGATTTGAAACTGGCGCTGGGGGAGCGATGGCAGCAGGCCATCGACCAGATCCGGGGTCATTGATCCGAGATGTTCGAGGAACTGCAAGAGGCCCAGGAAGAGTTGGCGACCGATCAGATCCCCCTGGAGGTTGGGTTCGATGTCACCGCCGTGTTCCTCGATGGCCTGCTGGCATTGGTCTGTAAACCACTGCGAGGTCATCTCGAAGCCAGAGTCCGCCAGGCAGATGGTCAGGGTCGCCGGATTGCTGATCTCTCGGATCATCGAGTTGGGATTCGACTCATCGAAGCGGAAAACGATGTCGGCCGGGAGCCTTGAGCGTGTTGGGTCGAGTTCCAGGCGCCGCAGAGGGACGGAATATTCGTACAGGAATCTTCCGTTGCCGGGAGCTCTCCAAGTGGCGTGGCCGTAGCGATTCAAAAAAACGATGATCTTCATGTTGGCTTTATGCGCCCGCGAAGAAATCTCGATGCTGGTCGTTCGGGGTGACCGGCTTCGGCTTGGAATTTTTCTTGTCATCGGTATGGCCAGGGATCTCGATGGAGCAGGTAGAGGGCGCGCTCAGAGAGTGAGCGATCTGATCTTCGGGTCTTGCCGGCTTCGGTTGTGTGCATTGCGGGATACCGCTGCACAGGTCCCGCGAGCCGAGATTTCATCGGTACTGAAGAGGTAGACACCGGCAGTACAGATTTTGGGGAACCGAGCTTGAGAAGTTTCTTGAGGGTCAGCTTCTAGGGCTCACTGATTCCGGTCGCCGGAGTTCGCTCTCGTGGACTGGGATCTCGTGGGCGCGTGCCGCGTATTGGCAGATCGCGGCACGTCGGCGTGCCGATGGATCCGGTCTGAATGTGATCTTCGAATCAACCGCGACCGCCGACCTGAATTCCGACTTGGTACTTTCGAGTTCCTTGACTCGGTGCGCCGCGGCCGCGGCTGAGAAGTGTGGAGGTTTGTGTGGTCGGAGGGCTTTTCATCCGGCCGGTTGTGGGCCGCCGGTCGGCTGACGTTCCCGTCAGTCGTCGACGTGCTTGGAGCGCCAGGCGTCAATCTGCGAGCCGAGTTTCTTGCGGGTGGGCTGCCTTGCCTCGGTAGCTTGGCGGGCTAGCTTGAGGGCGCGCTGGGGCTTGCCGCTTCAACCGCCTGGGCGAGGAGGGAGCGGGCCTTGGCGGTGAGGGTTTTGAGCTGCCCATTGGGGGTGCTGAGATCGAGGGCTTGCTCGAGGAGGGGGCGTGCCCGGTCGGGCTGGCCGAGGACGAGGTGGCACTCGGCGAGGGCGAGGCGGAGGCGGATGCTTTCGTAGAGCGGTGGCCGCATGTGGGCGTGCTGATGCGCCAGGGACCAGGCTTGCTCGAGGGCGGTGAGGGCTGCCTCGTAGTTGCCGCGGAGCAGGTCGGTTTGCCCCTGGAGTAGGGGGATGGCAAGGCGAATCGGGCTGCTGTCCGGGAAGTCCTTGGTCAGGGCGTCGGCCCGGTCGAGGTGTTTCTGGGCCCGCTCTGGGCGAAGCTGGCCGAGGCTGGCGGCGGCGAGGTCGAGGTCGATCTGGATCGCCATCGGGTGGGACTCTCCGAAGCCGTGGGCGAGGGGGCGAGCGCGTTCGAGCTTAGCCACTGCTTCGTCGTACCGTTCGAGGATGTTGAGCAGCTCTCCTTCGAGGATCAGGGGATAGGCGAGGCTGGGGTGGTCCGGGCCGTGGGCCTTGGCCAGGATCGAGATGGCTCTGGTGGTGTGAGGAAGCACCTCGCGGTATCTCCCGGAGCGGGCTTTCCAGGCGCCGAGGTTGACGAGGGTGTTGGCGAGGAGCGGGATTTCGCTGCCGTAGGCTTGCTCTTTGATGGCGAGAGCGCGCTCGAGATAGCGAATCGCCTCGTCGTCTTGCTCCGCCGCCAGGGCGAGATTGTTGAGGGTTTGGGCCAGCAGTGGGCTGTCCGCTCCGTAGGCCTCTCCGCCGTGGTCGAGGGCCCGGCGCCAGTGGCCGCGCGCCTGGGCCATCTCTCCGCGGGTCCAGGCGAGCAGGCCGAGGCTGGAGTGCACGCTGAAGCGCTCGCTTTGGTGCCCCGGCGTCAGTCCGGCCAGGGATTCGTCGGCGAATCGGCCCCACCACTCGCCCCGCTCGGGGTTTCCTTGGTTGTATCCGGTGTACTCGGCGAGATGGCCGTAGAGGACCGCAGCGGTGGCTCGGTCGCCCCCTCCGATGGCGTCGGTGAGCGCCAGCTCGAGGGTTTCGACCGCGGCGTCGACGTCCCCCTTCTGCTGTGCCAGGGAAATGGCGAGTGCCTTGCGCGTTTGGGCCTGGAGCGGTCGGTAGCCGATGTCGCCGGCAATCTCGGCGAGGCTCTCGAGCTCCTCCAGGTCGACCGGACGACCAATGGATTGACGCAGTTCCTGTTGCGCCAGGCGCGGCTGGAACTGCTCGATTTCGTGCAGTAGCTCCGCGTCCTCGGGAAGTGGAGTGAGCAGGGCGAGCTCGGGATTGGCATCGCATGCGCCGACGTGCGGTAGAGACTCACCGCCTTTGACCGCCGCCGGGACCAGGTCGGCGCCGCCGGCCTGGAGCAGGTCGACCAGGGCGCCGACCTCCTCGCGACGCTGCTCGAGGCAGAGCATCCGAAGGTCGAGCATGCGCTCCGACTGCTCGCCGCGAGCCCGGGTGGCGAGGCAGGTGTCGCGGTAAGAGGCGACCCACTCCGATCGGTAGTCGTCGAGGATCCTCACGACGCCGTCGAAAGCCTCGCTGGCGAAGGAGGATGTGCTGGCCTCGAAGGTCTTGCCGAGAGCGCTCCGGCGCTCGCCGTTCCAGACTTCGGCGAATCTCTGCTCGCCACCTTCGCAGGCCGCGGCCGGATGGGGCCCACTGGTCAGCCATGGGGTCACCGCCAGGCCGATCAAGACGACGATGCCGGCTGCGGTCAGGGCTTTTCGCCGCCGTCCCGCCAGCCGCGACAGATCGTGCAAGAGCGCGTCCATTGAAGGGTAGCGGTCCCTGGGATCGGTCTGCAGGCCACGACGCAGGATCTTTCTCAGGGCGGCTGGAACCGCGGCTGCTGCAGGAGCACCGAGTCCGCGGGCAGGCTTCGAGGCTCGTCCTGTGGAGCCGTCGGAGAGATGCGCGCTGGGATACTCGCCGTAGAGCGCCACGTGGAAGGCGACACAGAAGCCGTACTGGTCGGAGAGCTCGGATGCGGTCTCGCCGGCGGCGACCTCGGGGGCCATGTATCCCGGAGTTCCCATCGGCTCGGTGCTGCCCCTCGGGTCCACCGCGGCGGCCGCGGTGTCGACGCCGGTGCCCGCTTCCTCCGTCCACTTGACCAGGCCGAAGTCGGCGATTCGAGCCGCTCCGTCCTCGCCTACGAGGATGTTTTCCGGCTTGAGATCGCGGTGGATCAGGCCGCGCCCGTGGGCGACGGCGAGACCGCGGCCGGCACCCTGGAAGAGGGACACCACCCGGCGCCAGCCGGGAGTCTCGGCCGCCAGCCAGCGGCGCAGGTTGAGGCCCGAGACGAACTCCATGGCGAAGAAGACGCTGTCGCCGTGGAGTCCGACGTCATAGACCTGGACGACGTTGGGATGGGTCATCCGGGCCAGGGCGCGGGCTTCGCTCAGCAAGCGCTCCTGGTCTCGATGGCTACCGCGGTCGCGTCGCACCAGCTTGAGTGCCACCTTGCGGTCGAGATCGGGGTCGTAGGCGGCATAGACCGAGCCCATGCCGCCACTGCCGAGGTGCGAGAGGACGGCGTAGCGATCCACCATGGCGGCGCGAATCACCTCGCGTCCATCGGAGTGCGGTGTGGTTCGCTCCGAGTCCGGCGGCGGCACGGTCTCGGTGTGGTCGAAGCTCGGAGTCTCACTCATCGCCGTCGGCCTTTCTGAGGTCAGCCCCCATGTCTGATCGAATTCGTTCTCTGCAGACTGTCGTGCCGAAATTGTGCACGAAATCGTTCTGTGTGCACGGTTTCGATCGGGAAATGAACGATTTCGTTCACTCTTGAGTCGCGGTACAGGCCCGGACTCGGTGTTTTTGGTCTCCAGTCGGTGGCACTTCCCTTGCTCTTATACGTACGGGAGTCACTCGATTTCGAAGAAAACTTGGAGGATTCCATGTCGTCGTTCCGAGCCCCGTTACACCACGTCCTGTTCACCTCTCTGCTGATGGCTCTAACTATCGAAGCGGCGTTGGCACAACCCGATCCGCCGGATGCTGGAGGTCTCGCCGGCGAGACGATCCCCTCGTTGCGCGGCTCCTTGCCGGAGCAGACCTTCCTCTCCGACGGCGACGTGGAGTCGATCAACACCGCCAATGGCAATGTGATGCTCAGCATCCCGCTGGGGCAGGTGTTCACCGTCGGCCCTCACATCCGCTATCAGCTGCGCGCGACGCACAACTCGGACGGTTGGGATCACGCGCCGGTGACCCAGCAGCAGGTCCTCGCTTCGCTACCGCAACGCAGCAGCAACGCGGGCGTCGGATGGGAGGTCCATTTCGGAAAGCTCTTCGCACCCGATCCTCCGGACGGCCTGAGCGATCTCGAGAAGGCCACCTGGCCCAACCGCCAACATCCGGCCCTCGATGGCGGGGAGCGCTGGCTCTACGTGTCGCCGGACGGCGGGTCGCACTATCTCTACAAGCTCGCTGGGCGAGATCCCGGCACCGTCAGCCGGCCGGTTCGCTACAGCAAGGACTCGAGCCACCTCAGGCTGCGGCAGATCGATGCCGACACCATCTTCGTCGACCATCCCGAGGGCCTGATCTCCGAGTTCGAGAAGACCAACAGCGCTCTCGGAACCCTGGCTTGCGGTGGCGGGGTGACCGGCTGCTGGCGCTTCAAGGAGATGCGGGACTACTACGACAATCGGGTCGAGGTGAGCTACTCGCAGAGCGGCAATACCGAGCAGTGGCATATTTCGGATAGCACCGGCCGCGGCCACCGCATCGACTTCCATCTCGGAAACGGTCAGCGGGCCGGTGGGGATGCGGCTCCTTCCAATCCGCTCACTCTGCCCAACGGCGACGAGCTCGGCGACCTGCGACGGCTGGTCGACAAGGTTCGCGTCGCCGCCTGGGGCGGCAACGCCGCGGTCTACGATTTCAACTATTCGATCCAGACCATCGCCCGAACTCGGCCGCACGATCCGCTCGGCGTTTGGGGCTCCGTTGCCGAGAACATCCGGGTGCCGCTGCTGACCTGGATCAATGTGCCTAGCTCCAAGGACTACTTCGTCAGCTACTACTCGGACTTCTTGCGCAGCGGCAGGGTTCGGCGTATTCAGTTCCCCACCCAAGGCAAGTACGAGTACGACTACGGCGCTTGGCGCCATCCCACCGAGTGTGTCTGGTCCAATGATCCGACGGCGGAGCCGCACTACACCCGAACCGGGTTGACCGTGAAACGGCACCTGCGCCCAAACAACTCGAGGATCGCCACCTGGAGGTATTCGAGCTCGCTCCATCCACTGATTCCAGCGAGCCAGTACTCCGGGCCAAACTGCCGGCGCGCCGACTACCGGCAGACCGATGTCACCGCTCCAACGGTTGCCGAGCGCTACACCAAGAACCGGTTCTTTCACTCGGTGACGATTGGTCCCAAGATTCCGGGTTCGCTCGACCCGATCGGCTCTTGGCAGGTCACGGATTCCGGGCTTCCATTTACCAAGAGCACCAGGATCGGCAGCAGCGACAGCGACTATCTGTTCCTTTCCGAACAGGTCTTCGACTGCGGTGGAAGCTGCACCAGGGTTCGGGAGAAGTACGTTCGCTACGCCATGGAGTGGCGCACCTGCTCGACCCTTCTGATCCAGCGCGATCCGTCCCAGTGCTTCCAGATCAATCCGGTGAGGGTTCGCGAACGGACGATCTACCTCGATGACGGCAACCGCTACCGCGAGGAGCGGCGCACCGGGCACGATGGCGCGGGCCACACGCGTCGCGTCGAGATCCTCGACGATTTCAATGGCGGTGTCCGGGAGGTCGATCACTACACCGGCTACAGCGTCACCGGCACCACCCTGTCCGAGAGCCCGACGACCGGCTACCTCGATGTCGGCACACCGTCGAGCTACCTTCCGGATCCCGACTCGCCTTGGATCCTCACTCCCTACACTTCCAAGATTCGCACCGACGGTGGCTTGACGTACAACACCCGATTCAAGTTCGACGACCAGGGCAGCATCGAGTGCACTCGCCGTCGCAAAAGCTCCCAGGCCAATGGCAGCTTCGATCTGGTGACCAAGTACATTCGCGGCACGGTCGAGGGCAAGGACGCCGGCCTGCCGGTCCTCGAGGTCGTCGCCGGCGGCGAGAACGGCGCGCTCGGATCCGGTACCTGCAATACCAATGGGACCAATGGCACCAACCGGTTCGTGTTCACCCACGGTTACGACTACTTGCAGCGTAAGTCGACTCGCATCGGCGGTTATCCGTACCGCTACCGGGCGGACATCGATCGCAACACCGGCCTGCCGACGGCGACCTACAACCCGTCAGACCAGGCTACCTTCCGGTTCTACGACAATCTCGGCAGGACGACTCGGATCGCGCCGGCGGCGTCGCTGGGCGAGGCGGCCACCGTCTTCGTCTACGCCAATCCCGCCGGTGGTGAAGCCAACGTCACCATTTCGCGCAGGTTCGCCGGTGTCACCTACGCCGACGAGAAGCTCGTCTTCGATTTCTTCGGACGCCTGAAACGGGAGTTCCAGAGCCGTCCGACGGGCGCTTCGACCCATGTCGATTCCGAGCGCCTGACCCAGTACGACGTCCTCGGACGGGTCACTTCGGTGTCGACGGTGCAGGTGGCCGGGAATGTCAACGATGCGAAGTCGACCGAATACCTGGATTACGACGCTTTCGGTCGGCCGGGGCGTATTCAGCGTCCTGACGGTAGCGAAGAGGTGCTGGTGTATCGCGGCAATCGCGAGATCGATTCGACGGTCGAGGTTCGCACCTCGCAGATCGGCTCCAGCGAGGTGACGACCACCACCCGCTACGACGCCCTTGGCCGTACGACCCGAGTCTCGAACCCGAGCTACGCCGTCATCAACCTCTACGACCCCAACGGCAAACTGCTCAAGGCCAAGCGCAGGAACAGCGCAGGCGTCGTCGTCCAGGAGCGCCAGTACGGCTGGGACGACCGCGGGCTGCTGGCTTGGGAGCGTCATCCCGAGATCGGTGGCTCGGCGGCGGCTGGCACTCTGTCGTTCCAGCCCGATGCCCTGGGCAACCCTCGGCAGGTCTTCGATGGCCTGCGCACCATCACCCATGACTACGACGGCAACGGCCGGCTGCTCTCCAAGCGCGAGGGCTCCCGGGTTTGGGAGGAGTTCGTCTGGGCCGACACCAACCAGGGGACCAACTTCCGGAAAGGCAAGATGGTCGAGGCCATCCGCCACAACTATTTCGGCACCACCGACTGGGCGATCTCCGAAACCTATGAGTACCGCGGCAAGGTCGGCAACCTGAGCCGCCGCACGACGCAGTTGCAGTGGCTCCACGTTGAGAATCCCTTCGGACGCTATGCGCACACCTTCGAGCAGGACTGGAGCTACAACGTCCTCGGCGAGGTGATTTCCCAGACCTATCCGAGGTGCATCACGACGCCGCAGAACGGTCTTCGGTACTGCAACGATCCCTCCGATATTCAGGCACCGGCCCACACCGTCAGCCGGACGATGAATCACCGTCTTCCGGTCCAGGTCAGCTCCAGCCTTGGGATCTCGGCGGACTACACCTACCACCCGAACTTCCAGCTCGATCGCATCGACTACTCGAACAACGCCTACACCCTGCTCGACCAGGGAACCAATGGCATGCGGCGGCCGGGGAGGATTCGCTTCTATGGAGCCGGTGGTTCGCTGCGCTTCGACAGCGGGAGCTACGGCTACGATGGCGCCGGCAACACTTGGAAGATCGGTGTCGACCGCTATGTCTACGACGCCGCCAGCCGGTTGGTCCGAGGCACGGCCCGCAGTGCTGCCCGTTGGGAGGCGTATCAGTACGACGCCAAGGACAACCTGGTCCGCCTCCAGCGCGGGGACGGCTTCGTCGTCCACCACAACATCGACGGCAAGAATCGGCGGGTCGGCAATGTTGGTGAGCCGCGAGACACCTTCTACGACGCGGCCGGGAATGTCGACCGGGTGGGGCCGGCGGAGGCGCCATTCTTCGACCTCGACCATGATGGCCTCAACATGGTCACCCGCTTCTACCGTCACGCCGATGGCGCCGAGTTTCTCTATGGCTATGGTCCGGGGAACTTTCGGATTCTGAGCCTGGACGTGACGGCTGGCGAGCGCTTCTGGACCCTTCGTGACACGGACGGCTCGATCCTTCGCGAGCACCGAGCGACTGGCTACGGTCCCTACCGAGGGCCGAGCGACCCCGGGGAGATCGTGGAGTTCGTCGAGGACTTCGTCCACGGCCCCAATGGCCTGATCGCCACCCGCAAGCGCGGCGGAGTTCAGACCTTCTTCCACCAAGACCACGTGGGCACGCCGCGCATCCTCACCAACGTCATCGGGCAGCAGATCGGGGCTGTGGACTACTACCCCTACGGTTCCGTGGCCAACCAGTCCGGCGCCCAGAATCTCCACTCGCGATTCGCCGGCCACGAGGAGGACCTCCACGGGGCCAGCCACTACATGCTGGCGCGGGGCTATGTCCACAGCTGGGGCCGCTTCGCCAACGTCGATCCGGCGCGGAGCGAATGGAACTTGTATTCCTATGCCAGCAACAATCCGATCCGTTTCGTCGATCCCGACGGCCTCGCTGCCACGCCATCGCCGGAGCAACTGGCGGAAGGCGCAATCGACGTGGCGATCAAGCTGGTGCCCAAGAACTCTCCTATTGGCGTTGCCTTGAAGCTCTCGAAGCGTGCCCTCAAGATCAACTCTGGAATCCAGAAGCTCGTCGGAGATGGGATGACGGTCGACGATCTCGCCGACGTGTCCAAAGACTCGCTGACCGTGATCGATCAAGCGATCGGTGAGACCCAGCAGTCGATCGACGATGCCACCAAACTGCAGCGATTCCACGCCGCCGAGGAGAGGTTCCTGACCGCCACCGAGCAGGGCGTCAAGCCGAATTCCGCCGACCCGAGGGTGCGAGGGGCATTCACGGGCCTGCCGATCTCGTCCACGGCGGCCGAGGCGCGATCGCGCGGCGCGGCCCAGGGGGAGAGGCTCAAGCGGCAGCAAGGTGTTCTCCAGCAGCAGCGAGACATGCGGGATCGCTTGATTCGCTCCTTCGGCGAAATCGCGCTCAGATAGCGACGTGGGCGGCATCGGGGCGGCGGGTTGTCCTCGCCGGCCGCTCCGATGCCGCCCGGGCGATTCGGGGGGCAGTGAAGCTGCTGCCCTGCCAACAGCGCCGGCTGGGATCGCTCGGCGTGCTCGAGCTCGCGAGTCGAAAACCCACCCACTCTCCGCCCTCGTCTACTTCGGTCGGGGCGGCCTTCGGAAATCTTCTTGTCAGGGGGTCAGGGGTAACGCTGGTTCCCACTTCGTTCGGCCATTGGCCAACCTCAAGTGTTCGCAAAACATTGTAGGAGGCAAGTTATGTCCACCTGTGGATCCATGACGGATCAGCTCCATCGCCTCACCTTCCCAGGACCTACTCCAGCGATCGGCCGAAGAAGGCCTCGGGAAGCCAAGTTGGGTTTCGTCTCTGCCGTCCTCGCAGTGCTCGTCGCGCTGTTGGTTCTGCTGGTCGTTCCGTCAGTCGAGGCCCAGGGGAATCTCTACTCCCAGGGCAGGACCTTCTCTTCGACGGATCGCTTCATTGGCGCGCACGTCTTTCATTGGTACACCCCGTTCAATACCCAGCCCGGCGATTGGCAAGCCAACGGCGCTTGGCAGCCCCTCGAAGGAAGGCAGAACTGGGATGGCTCCGTCGCCTTCTTCAAGCGCCAAATCAAAGACATGATGGATGCCAACCTCGACGTCATCTACGTGGAGCTGATGGACGTTCCAGAGGTCGAGCAGCAGAGGATCAACCTGTTCCGGGCCTACGCTCAGTTGCGGGCCGAAGGCTACGACCCCCCGAAGATCGCCGTCTTCCTCGACGGCTTCATGACTTGGGGATTCAAGAGCGCGACGATCAACTTCGCCACCGCCAGCGGCAAGAACGCCCTGGTCGATCACTACAAGCGTTTCTATGACCAGTACTTCGCCGAGAACACCGACCCCCACGCGGACTCCTATCTCGCCCAGATCGATGGCCGGCTGATCATCAACAACTGGCACTTGATTCAGTACCACGGTGTCCAGAACGCCACCAGCCTGACCCGCAACGACGTCGAGAGTCGCCTGCGGGCTGCCTATGGTGCTGCTCATCCCGTTTTCAACAATGGGGTTTACTGGATCAACACGGCCCATTGGGACGACGAGATGCAGAGTTGGACCGATGAGCGCTTCCATCAGTTCTCGAACAACAATCACTTCGCCACCATCACCTGGCAGGGAAAGAAAACGGCGATGTTGAAGCCCGGATTCTGGAACGAGAACTACATTCCGCCGCCCAATGCCACCTTCTTGCCGCGCAACGGTGGTAGCTCTTACAACAATGCCTGGAATCAGTTGATCAATACGATGAACGGATCGCCCCCGATCCGTCGCGTGGTGATCGAGTCTTGGAACGAGTACAGCGAGAGCACGGGGCTGTACGAAGGGGACCCGGGACCGCCGTTCATCCATTCGCCTCCCGAAGGCACGAACCCGGGAACGAATACGGACTCCTGGTCGAGCAGCAACAATCCCCGCGAATACATCGACCGCACCGCCACCCGAGCACGTCAGTTCACGGGGCTCCCGGAAAGGGATGCGAAGATCCTGTGGAGCAATGTCCCGACCACGGTCAGTCCCAATCAGACCTTCAGTGTCACGGTCATCGTGCGCAATGAAGGCACCGACGAATGGCGAGCGTCGAAGGACTACAAGCTCGGCATTCGCAAACCCAACGGCTTTACGACGCCCTTCTCGCCAACTCGGGTGCTGATCAACGACGGCCTCGACGAGATCCCGCGCTTTGGCGGAATCTTCCGCAGCCGGCCGAAGACCTTCACCTTCAATCTGACCGCCCCTTCGGCGCCGGGCACCTACTCGGTGCAGTTCCAGATGGTCCGCGAGTTCGTGGCCTGGTTCGGAGAGCCCTTGGTCAAGACGATCACGGTTTCGGGCTCGACCTCTCCTCCCGCCACCGCGACCCTCAATCTGGGGACCAACGATGTCATCGACAAGCTCCGCCGGCCGTCTCCGGAGCCCACCGATGGCGACACCGTGAGCGCCAACAAGGGCGGACGTAACTGCCGTCGCATCCGCAATCCGGCCGTTGGTGACCGTTACATGTACTTCCGAGTCGACGACTCCTTCGCTCTGCGCGGTAGCCGACCGACGGTGGATATCGAGGTCACCTACTTCGACAACGCGACGGGCATCATCTTTCTGCAATATGACGGCTCGGGCGGTGCCTACAGCAACGGCGGCATCGTTTCGATGACGGGAACCAACACCTGGAAGACTCACACCTTCACGGTCAACGACGCCTACTTCGGAAACCGTCAGAACCGGGGGTCGGACTTCCGGGTCTACCGCAGCCACAACGCCTTCATGTGGCTGGATGTCGTGCGAGTGATCGACTAAGGTCTCCGGCTCCCGAGGTCGCGGCAAGGCCTCGGGAGCGATGCGGCCTCGAGGCCCGCCTGCGGTTTCGCTTCCAACCCTTTCCGCCCTCCGATGGCGAGATCGCCCGTCTGCTCGATTATTCGGTGGGGATCTCGAAGTTCCAGCTTCACCGATCTCGAGCGCTGCTGCGACGATGCTTGAACGCCCGGGCGAGGAGGACCGAAACCATGATCCATCCCCGCGTCGAGCTGCTCTCTGCGTTCCTCGAAGGGGACCTCGATACGGCGAGCCGCGACCAAGTCGCGAGCCATCTGGCCGAGTGCTCCGACTGTGGGCGGCGGTTGCAGTCTCTGCGCGACCTCGTCGAGACTCTGGAGTCTCTGCCGAACCGCTAGCCCGCCCTTCTCACCAGCTTTGCGCTGCGAGTCCGTATGTCCCTGAATCTGCTGCGTTATCCGTCGCCTGCTCTCCTCGCAGTACGTCGAGTACGGCGTCGTCGTGGCAGCGACGGATGTCTTGCATCTTCAAGAACCTACGGCCTCTCGCCAGAAAACCTCGTGAGAAGGGCGGGCTAGCCGAAGACCGATCTGTGGTCCGAGATTCACTCGGCCATCGAGCCGGCGGAGACGCCTCTCGAAGGACGGGCTCAGCCTGTAGAGGCTGGCGCGAGGAGTTGGCCTCCGCTCGCCGCCTCGGTGGCTCTCTTCCCGGTCGAGGAAAGAGATGCTCCGTTGGGTCCAGCGGCTTGCTCTTGATTTCGGTGTGGTGGATTGGACCGAAAAGAGCTTCCGATTTCAGATCGGCTCCGGAGCAGGTACTCTCGATCTCGAATTCTTCAGCGGCGCCATCGAGCTGCGCAAGCTGGCGCCGTGAACTTCGAGAGGGGCCACCTCTGCGGTGGCGGTAGAGCGATCACTCTGGACGCGAAGAACGATGAAGCAACTCGACCACGAACGAATGCAGGCCGCCCTCGAGCAGGCGCAGAAGTCCTACGACG
This sequence comes from Acidobacteriota bacterium, assembly GCA_039028635.1. Classification (NCBI taxonomy): domain Bacteria; kingdom Pseudomonadati; phylum Acidobacteriota; species Acidobacteriota bacterium. The sequence goes on along the minus strand of JBCCHV010000002.1, from coordinate 146,512 downwards.
AGGGTGGCCTGCCGATCGGGGCGGTGATGGTGGAGGAGGGGCGGATCATCGCCCGCGGTCACAACCAGCGGGTGCAGCGCGGGGACCCGACGGCCCACGGCGAGATGGATTGCTTTCGCAGTGCCGGCCGGCGAGCGCGCTACGACGGAGTGACCCTCTACACCACCCTCAGCCCCTGCATGATGTGTGCGGGGACGATCGTGCAGTTCGGGGTGCCGCGGGTGGTGGTGGGGGAGGACCACAGCTTCCCGGGCAACCTCGACTTCCTGCGCCAGCACGGCGTCGAGGTCGTGCTCCTCGATGACCCCGCCTGCCGGGACCTCATGGCGCGCTTCATCGGCGAGAACCCGGCCCTCTGGGACGAAGACATCGCGGGCCGCGAAGAGGTCTAGGAGAATCGGCAGCACCGGTTGACAGAGCTCTCGTCTCTCGCAGACCATCCGAAAGGAAGACCACCAGCCGCTGCGATCGTTCGCTCGTCGCCTCGGCACCGTGGTCGAAACGCGAGCAGGAGGGGAGCATGGAAGCTTGGAGCCATTCGGCCCTGCGATCTTCAGGAACTTTGCGGCCTGGATTTTCTTTGACCATGGCTATTGCTGTCGCCCTTGTGATGGCTGCCAGCGTCCGGCCGGTGAGCGCGGACAGTGCCTGTCAGCCCAGCGAGGGAGGCGATCCGGTCTTCGAATCCTGCGAGGCTTGGAAGTCTCCTTTCGAAAGTCGTTCCGACTGGCTCGAGTTCATGGCCTCGGGGACATCTCCCCACGAGACTGCAGAGCTGGCCAATGCTTGGAGCGAAGAGGAGTTCGACGGCTGGCTTTCGGGGCAACGCGGATCCATCGAGCGGGTGCAGTTTCGTTCTCAGTCGCTGCGGCTGCGGGGACTTCTCGTTCGGCCTTCCGGGGCCGGGCCGTTTCCGGCGGTGGTCTACGCTCGGGGAGGAAATCGGCAGTGGGGTCAGCTGCGCTTTCTGGACACGATCCGCATGCTCATGATGGCCGAGGCCGGGCGGGTTGTTCTGGCCCTCGAGTATCGCGGCGAGGGCGGTAGTGAGGGTGAGCCAGAGCTCGGTGCCGGCGATGTATCGGACCTGCGTTCCGCGGCCGCGGTGCTCGCGGCGCAGCCGTTCGTCGATGCCGACCACATCGATGTCGTCGGTTTCAGTCGGGGAGGTCTCGTCGCTGCCTGGGCACTCGAACCGCCGACGCCTTTTCGCTCAGCGGTCCTGATCGCCGGCGACCTCGATCTGGCGGATACCGCGTCGCGCCGTCCGGCAATGGACTCGGAGATCTACTCGCGGTCGGTCCCCGGTTACTCCCAGGATCGGGAGGCCGCTCTTTTCTCGCGATCGCCGGTCAATGTAGTCGAGCGCCTGGCAGAGGTTCCGGTTCTCCTGCTGCATGGGGCGGACGATGAGCGGGTCCATCCTTCGGCCTCGCTCGAGTTTGCGACCCGCTGGACCGAAGCCGGGCGAAAGGCCCGGGTCGTCGTCTTCGAGAGCGGTGGACATGCCCTCTTGGGGAAAGCTCGAGCACTCCGCACCGAGCTCGAGTCCTGGCTCGCTCGCGCAGCCTCTCCGGATTCGCCAGGAGCTGCCGACTCTCCCGCGGCTAAGGACTCTTCCGAAGGCTCGGCGGTGGGACGAGGCGAGCTGCTCGTGCCGCGCTACGGGCTCAGTGCGGCCACCGACGGTCGCTGGGTCTACGTCCATGGCGGCGCGCCGAATGGGAGTCGCAATGGTCCGGACTTCATGCATCCGGGGGTGTTGTCCCTGATCGAGCGCGTCGACCCGACTTCCCTCGAGTCCAGCTACTTCTCCAGCGGCCTGCACCGGCGGGCGAATCACGGCTCCGTCCTGCTCGAGGGCTCTCTCGTCAGCTGCGGAGGCCGAACCCAGGTCGGGCTGTCGCGTTTCCGAGTGGCGTCCTGCGAGACGCTCGACCTCGAGAGCGGAATCTTCCGGGAGATGCCGGCGCTTCCGGAGCCGTTGCGGACCCTCGGCATGACCGAGGTCGCGGGCGACATCTACGCGATTGGGGGGCTCACGGAACAGGGTACCTACTCCGCGGTGGCCTTCAAGCTCGGACAGGGCGAGGCCGCCTGGGAATCACTCGCGGACATGCCCTTCCCCCGTGAGGGGCAAGTGGTGAGTGTCGGACAGCGGCTCTTCGCCATCGGCGGCTACAACGGCTCGGCTCTGCGTTCCGTCTTGGTGTTCGACACGGCAAGCGGAATCTGGCAGCGCCGCGAGGATCTCCCCTATGCCCTCAGCGCCTTCTCTGCCGTCGCGGTCGGAACCGAGGTCTACATCTTCGGGGACTACCAGCAAATGAGCTCGGTTCACCGCTACGACACCGTCACGGGAAGCCTCGAGCTACTCGATCTCGAGATCACTCCGCGGCGTCATTCCGATGCTGTCCTCGTCGAAGACCGCGTGCTCGTGATCGGTGGCAATCAAAAGAGCAGTGGCCCGGCGACCAGGATTATCGAAGCCTTCGAGCTCGAAGCGCTACGCACGGCCCCGGCTCGTCACTGATCGGTCCCCGGCCGGCGGTTCCGTCAAGCGACCACCGCCTCGAGTTGGGCCTCGAGCTCGGATGTCAGCTCCTCCAAGGTTGAATGGCGGGACACTCGGTCTCGACAGGTCAGGCGCCAGCGCGGCTCTTCTCGGGTGACCTCGACGGCTGCAGCCGCATCGCTCCTGCCCTCGCGGTCGACCTGAAAACCGCGGCGCTCGAGGGCGTGTTGGGTCCATTGCGCGGCCACGCCGTCGCCCGCCAGGCGAATCCACTCACCGCTGCCTTGATCGAGTTCGAAGCGGCCCAGGGCGGGGTCGTACTCGAGCCCCTCGTGCCGAAACACCTCCGCCACGGAGCCGGCCAGCACGAGATCTTCGGGGCACCCCTCGTGCACTCGGCCCTGGCGATCGATCATCCACAGGCGGTCGGCCGTGCGCAGCGCGAGGTCGAGGTCGTGGGTCGAGAGAAGAAGGGTTTTGCCGCTGGAGTGTGCCAGCTTCCTCAGGAGCTGCATGATCTCGACCCGTCGAGCCAGATCGAGAAACGCCGTCACCTCGTCGAGCACCAGCACCGCCGGCTCTTGGGCGAGGGCTCGGGCGACCAGCACCCGCTGTTTCTCACCATCGCTGAGCTCAGAGACCCTGCGCCGGGCGAACTGGTCGGTGTCCGTTTCGACCAGCGCTCTGGTGACCGCGGCGTGATCGTCGTCCGCGAGTCGGCCCGACCAGCGAGTATGCGGCGCCCGCCCGAGGGCGACCAGATCCCAGACCGTCAATCCCCAGGTATCGACCCGTTCCGTGAGCACGACCCCGAGGGTCCGGGCTCGCTGGCGAGGAGAGATGGCGGCGAGATCTCGTCCCCCCAAGAGCACGCGACCTGCGAGCGGCTCCTGCAACCCGCACACCGTTCGCAAGAGCGTCGACTTGCCGGCGCCGTTGGGTCCCAGAAGGACCGTGAACTGCCCTTCGGGCACCCGCAGTCCCAGATCCGAGGCGATTCGCTTCTCCTGGTTCCGCGGTAGGCGGTAGCCGATGGTCAGCCGGTCGAGGGCGATCGCATCGCGGCTCATGAGGCCTCCCGCAGGCCGTAGCCGCGAAGCAGGAGGAGCACGACGGTCGGACCGCCCACCAGGCCCAGCATGGCATTGAGATGCAGAAAGTGTCGGCTCCAGGGCAGATGGACGATGAGGTCGGCCAGCGCTGCCAGGGCAGCGCCGAGCAAGGCGCAGGCCGGTAGGAGGACGCGATGATCCGCGCTTCGGAAGAGCACCCGAGCGAGGTGCGGCGCCAGAATCCCCAGGAAGGCCACCGGACCACAGAATGCCGTCACCGCGCCGGCGAGAACCGCCGCGACGGCGACCGTGGCGCGCCGGATCCGCTCCACCGCCAGGCCGAGGGTCTGGGCATAGCTCTCCCCGAGCAGGAGGATGTTCAGTGGTTTGGAGAGCAAGACGGTGCAGGCGAAGCCGAGGGCGACGATCGACGCCAGGAGACTCCACTGTGAGAACCCGACGTGCACGAAGGTGCCATCATTCCACTGCGTGAAGGCGCGCGACTGAGCTTCCGACGTGAAGTGCAGAACAACGCTGACCAGGCCACTGGCCGCCTGGCCCAGCATGAGTCCGCTGAGCAGCAGGGTTACGGCGCCGACTCGGGGAGCCAGAGCCAGCAGGAGAGAGGTCATCGCCAGAGCGCCCAAGCCCGCCGAGAGGGCGAGCCCCAGGTTCGACAGCAAGCCGAGGCTCGCCAGCACGGTGCCGCCGAAGGACCCCGAGATCACCACGAACAGGGCGACGCCCAGGCGGGCACTGTGGACCAGACCGAAAAACCAGGGATCGGCGAGCGGATTGCGAAAGGTCGTCTGCAGGAGCAGACCGCACACTCCCAGCGCGGAGCCGGCGGTCAGGGCGGTGAGAGTTCGGGGCAGGCGGAAATCGAGCACGATGCGATGCCAACGATCCACCGAGGCATCGAAGCCCAGGAGCACTGAAAAGACATCGCGTAGGGGGATCCAGACGACACCCAGGGCGAGCTCGAGAAAGAAAATGAGCGTCAGCCCGCCGAGCAAGATCATCCATGGCAGGAGCCTCGTCCTCTCGGGACGGAGGGTCGCGGGAGCGAGGGTGGAAGCGGACGAAGATTGCTCACTCACGGATCGCTCCTCCTCCTGCCTCGCTGCTCTCCAACCTGCGATAGAAGTGCAGCTCTCGATTCCCATGCGTCTCGGGGTGGAAGATCGCCATCAGGTCCAAGAGCTCGAGATGGGGCTCCACCAGGGCGTAGTCCCACCAAGGATTGATGCCGTCGGGGTAGCCGGCGTGTCCCACGAAGACCCTCCCGGAGCGCACGGCAGGCACAAAGGCGAACCGCGGGTCGTCCAGAGTTTTCTCTTCGAGGCGGTTGCCGAACGAGAACTCGGGCCCGAGAAGCCAGACGTCCGCTTCGCGCGCTCCCTCGAGCGCCGCTTCGAACGGCACGGTGATGCTGGTTTCAGCACTATCGTTGTCCGCATCCAGGTACTGGCCGCCTGCATCCTCGATCATCTTGGCGGCGAGATTGCGGCCACCGTAGAGACTCCAACCATCGTCCTCCGGGGCGCCGACCAAAACCTTGGGTCTCGAAGCGACCTGGGCGAGCGCTCGGCGCGCCTGCTCGTAGGCCTGTTCGATGTCGTCGAAGGCCTTCTCGGCCGCCTTCTCCTGGTTGAAGAACAGGGCGAAGAACTTGAGCCACTCGGCGCGAGCGAGGGGAGTGGGTTCGAGATGCTCCGCCATGGGGATGCCTGGGATTCCGAGCCGCCGGTGGGTCGCCGAGCGGCTCAGGCTGGCCGGGAAGTACCACTCGAAGTGTGCCTCCGTGCCGCGCTCGGCAATGGCCTCGAGATTGAAGTTCCGCTTCAGCTTGCCGGACTCGAAGAGCTCGAGGATGGCGGGGACGCTCGCATGGGTGTGATTCCCGAAACCCACCAGGCGATCGACGACGGCGAGCAGCTCGGCGGCGCGACCGTAGCGGAACGTCCCCAGGCTGAACCGAGTCACCGGAACCTGCACCACCAGAACGTCCCGGCGGGTGTCGGGGATCGGGGTTCCGCGCTGGACGAGAACGAACTCGAACTCCTCGCCGGTGCCGAGGGTCTCGGCCTTGGCGACCTTGTAATGGCGGTGGTACTCGATCTCGATCTGAGTCGCGTGGCGGAACACCGCCTTGTCCGGAAAGTAGTCGACCTGCGGGTCGTAGTCCGCGACAGCGGCCGCTTCGAGGTTGCTCGTTGGCACGCCGGCGACCGTCGGAAGCCCGTCCGCCGGCGGCTGGATCTGGCGCTCGCATCCGAAGGTGAAAATCCCCAGCACCAGCGCGAGCAGGACAGTGCTGTAGTTGCGGTCAGGAAATCGAGGCAGCTCCATAGACTCCCCCATTGCAGCTCATTCATGTGGTTGGTCAAGGGGACCTGAAAAAACAGGCGATCCACCTTGCTCGTCAAGGGTCCGGAGAACAGTGCCGGCGGTTCGGAGTGCGAACCCAGAACTGACTACGGGCGCGATTTCTCTACGGGTCGGACGAGCTCCGATGCCTGGATCGGCTCAACCGCTATGGCGAAAGCGCGATTCGCCTGCGGCGGCGGAACCGTGCCTGGTCGGACGCGTTCGATCGAGGACGGGCTCTGGCTCAGGCGGGCGTCGGAGGGCCGCGGAGCGGCTCGAGGAGGTGCCGGCTGTCGCGGGCGATTCGCTCGTGGGTTGCGGTGCTACGGGATTGAGAGGCGCTGTCGAGGGCGAGCTCTGGTGTGCCGATTTCGGGCAGCCATTTGGCCTGCTGAAGGTGGCAGTCGGCGCAGTGCTCTTCATCGCCCTGGGCGAGGTCGTGTCCGTGCCCGGCCGCGAAGAGTAAGCCCAAGAGCGGAAGTACCGCCGCGGCGGTGAACAGCCACCGCACGGCCCATGCTCGAGAGCGACACGTTCTCAATCGACTCACATAATCACCTGGCGGTCAGTGTGCATTGTGAGTTCTCTCACTGTCAAGAAAGGTCACGAGCCTCTGGGCTAGGTGAGCATTCGGCCGCGCAGACGGGCCGAGCCCTGGCGGCTGGCCGGGACGCGGGCTCCGGACCTCAGGATGACCTCGAGTCGATGAGAGTCGCGGGGTCGGATCTCGGCCACTCGGTCCAGGTTGATCAGGTGGGAGCGGTGGATGCGCAGGAAGCGGTCGGGATCGAGCTGCGCTTCGAGGTCGCGCAGCCGGAGGGCCACCAGGTAACTCTCATCGCCACAGCACAGGCGGCTGTAGTCGTCGGCTCCGGAGATGAGCTCGATCTGGTCGACCGGTACCGGCACGATGGCGCGGCCTTTGCGGGCGAAGAGGCGTTTTCGGGGGCGCTCGAAGAGATCCTCGCGAAGGGTTGCGGAGAGGTCCGTCGGCTTGCCTTGGCGCAGCTTCTCGCGGACTCGGGCGAGGGTTGCCGCGAAGCGCTTGCGGCCGAAGGGCTTGACCAGGTAGTCCACCGCTTCGAGCTCGAAGGCGGTGACCGCGTAGCGATCATAGGCGGTGGTGAAAACCACCAGTGGGCGTTGCGCTGGTTCGACGCCTTCCAAGACCTCGAGGCCGGAAAGCTCCGGCAGCCGAATGTCGAGAAAGACGACGTCCGGCGCCCAGCGAGCGATGGCTGCGAGGGCGGAGCGGCCATCGGTGGCCTCGGCGAGGGGCGCGATGCCATGCTCGGCGAGGAGATCTCGTAGGGCTTCGCGGGCGAGGACCTCGTCTTCGACGACCACCACCCTCATGGCCCGGCGACCTCCTCGTCGCCAACCTTCGGCAACCAAATCCGCACCAGGAAACCCGCTCCCGGCTCGGTCTCGACTTCGAGTCCCGCTGCGTCGCCGTGTAGAGCCTGCAGTCGATCGCGGACGAGGGCGATGCCCAGGCCGCCATCGGCGACCGCCTCCGGCCGTGCCCCGGGTCCGTCGTCCCGCACTTCGAGACGCAGACAGGAGTCGGCGAGATCGGCGCGGATCTCGATCCTGCCACCCTCGCTGCGCGCTGCCACCGCGTAGCGCACTGCGTTCTCGACCAGCGGTTGCAGGGTGAAGGCGGGGAGCCGGCAGCCGAGGGCCGCGGTCTCGAAGTGCTCGTCGACGCGCAGGCGATCGCCGAGACGCAGGCGCTCGAGCTCGAGGTAATCGCCGAGGAAGTCCTTCTCCTCCGCCAGGCGGACCTCTTCGGCTTCGGGACTTCGCGTCGCCAGGACGTAGCGGAGGAGATCGCCGAAGCGTTCGAGGGCTTCCTCCGCCGCCGTCGGATCGCTGCGCACCAGGGCGAGCAGCGAGTGCAGGGTGTTGAACAGGAAGTGGGGGTCGAGACGGGAGCGCAGGGCGCTGAGCTCCGAGCGCGCCGCGAGCTCCCGCGCCCGGGCACTGCGCTGCGCTTCTTCCCGCAGGCGATCCGCCAGCGCCCAGGTGCGGCCGAATCCCGCCAAGACGAGGTAGAGCAGGGAGCAGATCAGCATCTGCCAGAAGAGTGGCCGGGTGTCGCCGAGGGCCCAATGCCAGGCGCCCGATTGGAGGCGGTGGACGAGCTTGAAGACCAGCCAGGTCCCGACCCCGGAAGCCAGTACGTAGAGGCTGCCGGCGACCACATGGCGAGCGAAGGCGACGGCCGGGGGAGGCCGTCGCCTCGACAGCATGCGGCTGGCCCGGAGGGCGGGCCAGCCGAGGAGGGCTGGGGGCAGCCCGTTGGCCAGCGCGCCGAGGGCCGCGAGCTCGAAGTCGACGTCGAGCGACAGCCCGAGGGCGACTCCGTAGGCGATCAAGAACGGCAGCCACGAGAGCCCGTAGAGCCAGAAGAGGTGACGCGTGCCGCGGGCGCCTGCAGTCGCGGGCATGGTGCCCATTATCCGCTAAGGCTTCGAAACGGCGGCCAGGTCGAGTTGCAGAGAGCCCTGGTTGGGGATGTCGTCGTTGTTGACCATCGCCGAGCCGACGGTGACGATCAGGCGCAAGGAGTCGTTCTTGGGCAGGTCGGCGCGGGGAATGCCCACCAGGAGCGCTGGGTGCTCGCGGTCGACGCTGGCGACGACGGCGGAGCTCTCGGCGGTCATGTTGCCCTGCTGGACCTGCGCGAAGCCCGAGAGGCCGCAGACGCCTTGCCAGTAGCCGTCGCCGCGGGAGAGGTAGGCCGTCACCAAGTGATCGAAGCGAAAAGAGCTGTTGCTGCCCCACCAGGGCATGCCGTCGTCGGGGTCGCCGCTGGTCTCCAGGGCCACGTTGACGCCGAAGGCGTTCTGGGGCGGAGCGTTGGCCAGGCGAACGCGGATCCAGAGTCGCTCTTCTCCGTCGAGAGCCCAGTCGACGGCCCGGGCGTCTGGGAGGGAGCCGCCGCGCAGATCGTCACCGGCCTCTTCCTGCGCCAGGCTCTTCCAGGCCAGTCGGCGCAAGGAGTCCGGTTCGACTAGCTTCGTCTTGACCACCGCAGAGGTGGCGCTACGAGCCGGTGAGGGAGTCGGCTTCGCCGCCTTGCTCTCTGCGTAGAAGGCGATGCGGTCGAGCTCGAGGCGGACCTCGGCTTCCGGCGCTCCTTGGAAGGAGAGTCCGACCCAGGCGATGTCTTCGGGAGTCCAGCCGTCGTCGGAAGCACTCGGGATCTGGCCGCGAAGCTTCGAAAACGGCACCTCGAGCTCGGTCCACTCCGGGCCGATCTCGACGGCGGCCACGTAGTTCATCGGCGAGGCGCTGCCCCGGACGCCCACGGTCAGTCCGCCGCCTTGGCCCCGGGCGCGCATGCGAATCCCCTGAAAGGCCGACAAGTCGAAAGACCGGCCCTCGTCGTCGACGGCGGTCCACAGTCCCAGGAAGCTCACCGGGAAACCCTTGGGCGGCTGGCCCAGCTTGCCGACCAGCTTCAAGGTATGGCCCGAAGCTCGGGGAACGACCGCGAGCTCGGCCTGGCTTCCGCCGCCAATCGCATCGTCGGCGATCACCACCCAGGAGAGTCCCGGCTGGGCCTCCAGGTTGCCGTCGACGAAGTCATCGATCAGAAACTCGCCCGCCTGCAGGTGACCGGCGGCGAGGCCGAGGAGTGCTGCGATCCAGCAGATTTTTCGTTTCATCGTTCGAGGTCTCCTTGCTCTCGGCCTACGCGGACCCTCGATCTTCGTTCTGGCGGACTCGGTGAGTCGGCCGTCGGGCTCGGTGAAATGACCCGGTTCGGCCTCCGCCGGGCGCGCTGTCGCGGGCTCGACGGTGGCGAACGAGCGCGTGAGGGAGGTGGTCGCTGGCGATGCGGGGGGCGGTGACCTCGTCGTCAAAGACGGTTGATACGCTGCTGGTGATGTCGCGACCAACCCTTCCCTCGAGGCTGTTCTCGTCCCCTTCGTTCGTGCGCTCCGCTGGGCCGCTTCGCCTTGCTGTCGCGGCCAGCGGCGGTTTGCTCTCGTTGCTTTTGCTCTCGGCCTGCGGAGCCGCTCCGGAGGCGCGGCCGGAGCGCCGGCCGCCGTTGGTGGAGGCGGTGGAGGCCCGACAGGGGCGACTGCCTCTGCAGGCGACGGTGAACGGGTTGGTGCGGGCAGACAACCAGGTGGCGATTCGGCCCGAGGTGGCCGGATCGGTGGTCGAGGTCTTGGTGCGCAGCGGGGACTCCGTGGGCCGTGGTCAGCCGCTGGTTCGACTGCAGGGCGACGAGCTCCGTGAGCGCTTGCGCCAGGCCGAAGCGGACGTGCGCCTGGCGGAGGCATCGCTGGCCGAGGCGCGGGCGCGGGTGGTGGAGATCGAGGCTCGGGTGCGGCGCACTCGGGCCCTGGCCGCCGAGGACCTGGTGAGCGTTCAGAACCTCGAGGTGGCGGAGGCCCAGCTCGGCGCCCTCGAAGCGAGCGCCGCCCAGGCGGCAGCGCGGGTCGATCAGGCGCGCGCCACCGCCGAAGAGCGTCGCTCCGCCCTCACCAAGACGGTGGTGCGGGCGCCGGTGGCCGGTCGCGTCGGCCAGCGCCAGGTCGAGGTCGGGCAGCGGGTGGATTCGGGCTCGGTGCTCTTCTTGGTCGGCAATCTCGACGAGATGCGGGTCGAGGTGCCGCTCACCGAGGCGATGCTCGGCCGGGTGGAGGCTGGCATGCCGGTCGAAGTGGTGACGGACGAGGACGCAGTGCCGAGCGGGACCGGCCCGTTGACCGCGCGCCTGTCGCGGGTGTCGCCGTTCCTCGCCGAGGAGAGCTTCACCACCGTCGGCGAGATCGATCTCGACGATCCGCCGGCGTGGTTGCGACCCGGCATGTTCGTGACGGTGCGGATCTTCTATGGCGAAAGCGCTCCGGCGACGCTGGTGCCGGCCAGCGCCCTGTGGGAGGAGCCCGCATCGGGCCAGCAGGGCATCTTCTCGGTGCTGGAATCGCAGGGTCTGGTGGCGCCTGCGGAGGGAGTGTCACCGGCGGATCTGGAGCCCGACGAGCGGGTGCGTCGAGTGGTCTTCCGGCCGGCCCGGGTCCTGGCCGAGGGTGGAGGTGAGGTGGGGGTCGCGGGTCTCGCCGCCGGCGAGTGGGTGGTGACCCTCGGTCAGCAGATGCTGTGGCAGCAGGCGGAAGACGCCACCGGCGGTGAGGGTGCCGAGGTCGGAGAAGGAGGCTCGGCCGCGAGGGAAGCCGGCTCGGCGATGGCTCGGGCTCGGGTTCGACCCACTTCCTGGCAGCGGGTGCGCCAGCTCCAGGAGCTGCAGCGGGAAGACTTGCTGGAGGACTTTCTCGCCAAGCAGCAGCGGGTCGCGGCGGCGCTGGGGGCCGAGATCCCTGCCAGCGAGGACGAGGTGATTCGCGTTCTGAAGGCGGGGGAGCCCTCCGATGCCGGCAGCGGTGCCTCGGCGGGCGCGAACGCCGGCGGTCCGGCGCCATGAAAATTCACCGGAGCCAGCGGGTGATGACCACTCGGCCGATGGTGGATTCTGGCCAGGACGGCGAGATGCGCCTCGGAAAGGCTCGCTGATGGCCGCGATCAGCGATCTCTGCATCCGGCGTCCGGTGGCCACCGCGATGGTCTTTTTGATCGTCATCGTGCTCGGCCTGGTGTCCTTCCGCAGCCTGCCGCTCGATCTGCTGCCGAAGGTGGAGTTCACCCAACTCACGGTGCGGGTGGGTTATCCAAATGTCGGCCCCCAGGAGATCGAGCAGATCATCACCGATCCGATCGAGAACGCCGTGGCCGGCCTTCCCAATCTGGAGCGCATCACCAGTCAGTCGGAAGAGGGACGATCGCGGGTGCGGCTGGAGTTCGCCCGTGGCACCTCCCTCGACGAGGCGGCCAACGATTTGCGGGCGGCCCTCGATGGCCTGCGTGAGGACTGGCCGGTGGAGGCGGAGGCACCGGAGATTTTCAAGCTCGACCTCGATCGCGTCGAGGTGGTTAGCCTGGCGGTCACCTCGACCCGCGATCTCGAGGCCCTGACGCGCATCATCGAGGACGACCTGGCGCGGCGTTTCGAGCAGATTCCGGGGGTCGGTGCGATTCAGCTCCGCGGCGGCGTTTATCGCGAGATCCGCGTCGAGCTCGATCGCGATCGCCTGCGGGCCGCCGGACTGACGCCCCTCGATGTGCAGGCCGCCCTGGCGCGGGACAACGTCACCTTTCCCACCGGCACGGTGAAGAGCGGCTTCGACGATCTCTACATCCGGGCATTGGGGGAGTACCGGTCCCTGGAAGAGATCGCCCGCACGGTGATCACCCGGCCGCAGGGTCGACCGGTGCGAGTGCGCGATGTGGCGCAGGTGACCGACGGCTACGAAGACGTCGGCTACATGGTGGAGATGAACGGCGTGCCGGCGATCAGCGTCGGCATTCAGAAGCAGAGTGGCGCCAACACGGTGGCTGTGGCGGCGGTCGCCCGGCGCGAGGTGGAGCGCATCAACCGCGACCGCGGCGACGTTCACCTGACGGTGGTGGTGGACCAGAGCGACTTCATCCGCCAGTCGATCGGCAACGTGCAGAGCTCGGCTCTGTGGGGCTCGCTGCTGGCGGTCCTGGTGCTCTACTTCTTCCTCCGTTCCGGCTCGAGCACGGTGATCATCACGCTGTCGATTCCGATTTCGGTGATCGCCACCTTCGCCCTGCTGTTCTTCGCCGGCCTGTCCTTGAACCAGATGACCTTCGGCGGCCTCGCCCTGGGTGTCGGGCTGATCGTCGACAACGCCATCGTGGTGCTCGAGAGCATCGTGCGAAAGCGCGAGGAAGAGCGACTCACCGGCGCCGAGGCGGCCCGCCAGGGCAGTCGTGAGGTGGCCGGTGCCATCGTTGCCTCGACCCTGACCACCTGCGTCATCTTTCTGCCGGTGGTGTTTGCTCGCACCACCAGCGGGGCGCTTTTCCAGGCCCTCGCCCTGGTGGTGGTCTTTGCCCTCGCCTGCTCCCTGCTCGTCGCCCTGACCCTGGTACCGGTGCTGGCTTCGCGCTTGGTGCGGCGGGGGGCGACGAAGCGGCGCGCCGGTTTTCTGCAGCGCCTGGAGGGCTGGTACACGGCGCGCTTGGCGGGTGCCATCGAGCGCCGTCGCCTGGTCTTCGGGGCCACCGCTGGGCTGCTGGCCTTGGCCCTCGCCGGCTGGCCGCTGATTCCGGTGGAGCTGGCGCCCCAGACCGATGCCGACGAGCTCGACATCGAGATCGAAATGGCCCGCGGCACCAACATCGCCGTGGTGCGCTCTTACGTCGACGAGCTGGAGGATCGCGTGCGGCGGGTGGTGCCGGCGAGCGAGGTGCATTTGTCGTCCACTGAGATCCGGGGCGGCAACGCCGCCGTCGAGCTCAAGCTGGCGCCTCAGTCGGAGCGCTCGATCTCGAGCAGTGAGCTGGCGGATCGGGTGCGTCGGGAGGTCGAGGGCACGGTGCCCGGCGGTGAGCTCGATGTCCAGGCGCAGCAGGGGCTGTGGATGCTCAACCGGGTGTTCAGCTCCGGGGGTGGTGGCGAGGCGATCGAGCTCGAGCTGCGCGGCTGGGATCTCGAGCGGGCGGATCGCCTGGCAGCCGAGATCCGGCGGCGCCTGGAGTCCGTCGTCGGTCTTTCCGGGGTGCGGGTCAGTCGGCGCCAGGGCCAGCCCGAAGAGCGCCTGATCCTCGATCGCGAGCGCATTGCTCAGCTCGACCTGTCGGTGCGCGACGTCGGCCGCGTGCTGCTGGCGAGCGTCGCCGGGGCTCAGGCCGGACGCTTTCGCGAGCAGGGCGACGAGTTCCCGATCACGGTGCGGCTGCGGCCGCAGGACCGCTTGGCGGTGGATGACCTCGCCGGTGTCGCCCTGCGCGGCCCGAGCGGCGCGATGGTGCCGCTCTCCACCTTGGTGCGTCGCGAGCGCGGCCGCGGGCCGGTGGAGATCGACCGTGTCGACGGGCAGCGGGTGACCTACCTGACCGCGGGTTTGGAAAGCGGGGTCGCCCTGGGCGACGCCATGGCGGGGGTGCAGCGGGCGCTCGAGGATCTCGCCCTGCCGCGTGGTTTCTCTCTCTATTTCGGTGGCCAGTTCGAAGAGCAGCAGGCGGCTCGCCGCGACTTCGTGATCGCCATTCTGATGGCGCTGGCCCTGGTCTACATGTTGATGGCCGCCCAGTTCGAGCGCTTCCTCGATCCCCTGATCGTCATGCTCGCCGTGCCGGTGGCGTTGATCGGCGTGGTGCCGACCCTGTTGCTGACCGGCACCACCCTCAACCTGCAGAGCGTGATGGGGCTGGTGATGCTGATCGGCATCGTGGTCAACAACGCCATCGTGCTGGTGGACACCATCAACCTGTTGCGGCGCGAGCGTCGCCTGGCGGTGGTCGAGGCGGTGATCGAGGGCGGGCGCCTGCGCCTGCGGCCGATTCTGATGACCACCGCCACCACCGTCCTCGGACTGATTCCCCTGTCCCTCGGTCTCGGCGTGGGCGGCGAGATCCAGGCCTCGTTGGCGCGGGTGGTGATCGGCGGACTGCTCGCTTCGACCTTGGTCACCCTGGTGTTGATCCCGGTCGCCTACACGGCGGCTCTCGAAGGATTGGCGCGCCTGCGCCGTGACGGGTCCGCCCCCGAGGCGGCGGAGGATCAAGCAGCTCCCGCCTGAAGCTCGGGCTAGCCCACCAACCCTTCATCGATCAGACCATCGACCACCTGGACGGTACGGTCGCAGCGCGCCGCGATCTCCGGGTCGTGGGTGCTGACCAGGAAGGTGGTGCGCTCTTCGCTGGCGATCTCCTGCAGCAGGGCGACGATCTGCCAGGTGGTCTCGCGATCGAGGTTGCCGGTGGGCTCGTCGGCGAGGATGAGGGGCGGCCGGTTCATCAGGGCGCGGGCGATGGCGACGCGCTGTTTCTGGCCGCCGGAGAGCTTGGTGGAGCGGTAGGTGGCGCGCTCGCTGAGGCCGACCCGGTCGAGCAGCTCACGACCCCGTTGGCGGGCCGCGGGAGTCTCCCGACCGTGGATGACATAGGAGGGGAAGACGACGTTCTCGAGGGCGGTGAAGTCGGGCAGCAGGTGGTGGTACTGAAAGACGAAGCCGAGGCTGCGGTTGCGGAACTCGGTGAGCCGCTTCTCGGACAGCTCGAGGACGTTCTGCTGGTCGATCTCGATGCGGCCGGCGGAGGGCTGGAGGAGCGTGCCGAGGATCGAGAGCAGGGTGCTCTTGCCGCTGCCGCTGGGGCCCATCAAAGCGACGAAGGAGCCGCGTTCGAGGTCGAGGTCGATGCCGTGGAGCACGTGCGTCTCGACGTCCCCGTCGACGAAGGTCTTCTCGATCCCGCGGGCCCGCAGAACGAGCCCCTCGGCCGTCTCCGATGGGCCCCGGCTCACTGCTGGATCACCTCGACCGGATCCACCTTGGCGGCGGCGCGGGCCGGCAGGATGGCGGCGAAGAGGCCCGCCAGGGTCGCCAGGGTGATGGCGGTGCCGTACTCGCCGAGGGCGGGGTCGACGGGGAAGGTCGTCGAACCGTCCGGCTGACGGCTGATGGTGAGCAGAAAGATGCAGAACAGCCAGCCTCCGGCGGCACCGATGCCGGATCCCAGCAGGCCGATGAGGAAGCCCTGGAGCTGAAAAATCCGCCGAATCGAGGTTCGGCTGACCCCCATGCTGCGCAGGATGCCGATCTCCGAGCGGCGTCGGACGGCGGCCAGCAACAGCACGCTGGCGATGCCGATGAGGATGGTCAGGAGGCTGAAGAACTTGATCATCGAGCCGGTGCTGCCCTGCGACCGGATGGCTCCTTGGAGACGTTGATTCTGGGCGATCCAGTCGCGCGCTTCGAGACCGGTCGCCGCCGCCAGCTCACGGGCGAGGTCCGGAGCGCCATAGATGTCGCGCATCTTGAGGGCGATGCCGGTGACGTTGCCCTCGAGCTCGAGCAGGCTCTGCGCCGTGCGCAGCTCGACGAAGGCCAGGCGCTCGTTGACGCTGGCGCTGCCGACATCGAACAGGCCGCGCACCGTGAGGGTGCGCTGGCGGTCGCGCTCGCTGGTCAGGCGCAGGCGTTGGCCGGTGGTGACGCCGAGCTCTTCCGCCAGCGCCACGCCGATCAGCACGTCGCCGGGAGCCAACGCCAGGGAGCCTCGGACCAATCCGCCTTCGAGGTCGAGGATCGCCGACTCGCGGCCCGGCTCGAGGCCGTTGATGCCGACCGGCATGACCTTCTCGCCGCGTTGGAAAAAGCCGTTGCCTTCGACCTGGGGGGCCACCGCCAGGACTTCCGGCCGGGCCTCGATGCGCTCCACCAGGGGCCGCCATCCGGCGAGCTTGGCGCGCCGCTCGTTGCTGCGCTGGACGGCGAGCAGGGTGAGCAGATCACCGGCCTTCTGCAACTGTCTTGGCTGCTCCTCCGGAGGCTCGAGGGTGACGTGGGCGATATTGCCGATGACGTCGTTGGTCAGGCTGATCTCCAGGCCGTTGATGAGGGCGGCCATGAAGGTGAAGGCCACGATGCCGACAGCCACGCCGGCGAGGATCAGGAGGGTCTGGAGCCGGCTGCTGGCGAGGTATCGAACGGCGACCTTGATCTCGAAGGGCACGGTTTCAGGATCCTGCTTCGGGTGCGCCTGCGCTGGGATCCACGAGGGTGGCCCGCACCTCGGTCCCGGCGGTGATCTGCCGGGGGTCGAGCACGATGCGCTCGCCGGATCGCAGGCCCGACCGCACCACGATCTCGGGGGCGGGCCAATCGATCACCTCGACCGCTCGCCGGCGGGTCTGGCCGTCCTCGACCACCAAGACCCAGGCCTCGCCACCGATTCCCGAGACCGCTGCTCGCGGCACCGTCAGAGCTCCTGGATGCTCAGCGATGGCGAGGTTGGCGTCGAGGGTCAGCCCGACCGGCAGGTCGGGGGGCTCGCCGGCAAACTTCAGGCGCACGATGGCGGCGCCGCTCAGGCGGTCGATACGACGACCGATATAGGAGATCTCGGCCGGCCAGGGCTCGCTGTGCCGGCCGAGGGGAGCCACCAGGGCAGCCTGTCCGAGCACGATCTCTCCCAAGTAGCGCTCGTCGACCTCCATTTCGACCTCGGGATCGCTCGCCGTGGCCAGCTCGTAGAGGACGTCCGTCGGGCCCACCACCTGGCCCGGGTCGACCGGTCGCTCGAGAACGAAGCCATCGAGGGGCGATCTGAGGACGTAGTCGTCGAGGCGCGCCGTGAGCTCGGCGAGCACCTCGCCGCCCTCTTCGACCCGCCGCTGGCTGCGCGCCGCCGCCAGGCGGGCCGCTTCGAGGTCGCTGGTCGGCAGGAGATGCTCGCCGGCCAGCGCCGTGGCCCGCTCGAGATCTCGGCGGCGCTGGTCGAGCTCGTCCTGGTCGCGCCGCAGGACCGACTGCGCCTGGGCCAGGTCGGCTCGGGCCTGGCGGTCGTCGAGGCGCGCCAGCACTTCACCGGTGCGCACCGCTTGGCCTTCTTCCCGGGTGAGATCGAGCAGCCGCGCCCGCACCGCCGGAATCATCTGGTTGCTCTTCTCGGGCCGGATGCGGCCGGTGAGGGCGAGCACCCGGCGGACATCCCGCTCTACGACGTCGACCACCTCCACCTCGGGGGGGCGGGCGAGCCAGCCGCGCACCTGCCAGGCGGCGAGGGCGAGCAGCATCAGAACGAGAAAAAAGGCGGCGGTGCGCAAGAGTTTTTTCATGGCTGACAGCTAGTTCGCCGAAATTCGGTGGGTCGATGCAACCAAGGAGCACCCCGGGGGCTTGCTGCGGCGGGGATGGCGTCACCATACCGCTTCGGATCGACTTTCACCACCGCGCGGTGGGATCGGCGGGCGGGCCCCCGGCCGGGGTTTCAAGGTTGGATGTATGTGATCCTATTTTTGACAGTATCCATAATTTGTTCTAGTCTATGGTCATGCCTCGAGACTTCTCCACTGTCCTGCGAAAGCACGGTCTACAGGTCACCGCTCAGCGCCTCGCGGTGCTGGCGGCGGTGGTCAAACGGCCCCATGGGACGGCGGACGACATCGCCCGGGCCGTGCGCGACGAGATCGGGGTGATTTCTCGACAGTCGGTGTACAACGCCCTCGGCGCGTTGGTGGACAAGGGTTTGCTGCGGCGAATCGAGCCCTCGGGCTCGCCGACGCGCTACGAAGACCGGGTGGGTGACAACCACCACCACCTGATCTGCCGCTCCTGTGGCCGGGTGGAGGACGTCGACTGCGCCATCGGCAGCGCGCCGTGCCTGCACGCCGCCGACGACTCGGGTTTCGAGATCGACGAGGCCGAAGTGATTTATTGGGGTCGCTGCCCCGAGTGCCGATCGACTTCCACTGCGGATTGAAGCGCCCGGCACCTCGGAGCTGACGGCTCCTTTTCTGAAGCACTAACGACGAGCGGGAAGAGGTCGAGCCGATCCCGGCATCGGCTCGACCGAACCCCGTAGGAGAGAGCCATGGCTGAAGCTGTCGGTGGATGTCCCTTTTCCGGTGAATCGCAGCGTCCCGAAGTCGTTCCGACCTGGTCCAATCAGGAGTGGTGGCCGAACCAGGTCGACCTGAGCATCCTGCATCAGGGCTCTGCCCTGGCCGACCCGATGGGAGAGGCGTTCGACTATGCCGCCGAGTTCGAGAGCCTCGACCTCGCGGCCCTGCGGCGAGACCTCTTCGCCTTGATGACGGCGTCGCAGGAGTGGTGGCCGGCCGACTACGGTCACTATGGACCGCTGTTCATCCGTATGGCTTGGCACAGCGCCGGGACCTATCGCATCCACGATGGGCGCGGCGGCGCCTCCGCCGGCACACTGCGCTTCGCGCCCCTCAATAGCTGGCCGGACAACGCCAATCTCGACAAGGCGCGACGGTTGCTGTGGCCGATCAAGCAGAAGTACGGGCGCAAGATCTCCTGGGCCGACTTGATGGTTTTCACCGGCAACTGCGCCCTCGAATCGATGGGCTTCAAGACCTTCGGCTTCGCCGGCGGCCGGGCCGACGTCTGGCAGCCCGAGGACGGCATCTACTGGGGACCGGAGGGCACCTGGTTGGGAGACGAGCGCTACAGCGGCGAGCGCCAGCTCGAGACGCCGCTGGCGGCGGTTCAGATGGGTTTGATCTACGTCAACCCGGAGGGCCCCAACGGCCATCCCGACCCGCTCGCGGCGGCCCACGACATTCGCGAGACCTTCGCCCGCATGGCGATGAACGACGAGGAAACGGTGGCCTTGATCGCCGGCGGCCACACCTTTGGCAAGGCTCACGGTGCGGCGAACCCGGACGATCATGTCGGTCCCGAGCCCGAGGGTGGCAGCATCGAGGAACAGGGTCTGGGTTGGAAGAACAACTTCGGCAGCGGTGCCGGCAGCGACACCATCACCAGCGGCCTCGAAGGTGCCTGGACCGACGCCCCGGCGAAGTGGGACAACGCTTTCTTCGACAATCTTTTCGAGTTCGAATGGGAGCAGTACCAGAGCCCGGCCGGAGCGACTCAGTGGCGGCCCAAGGACGCCGGTGGCGCCGGCACCGTGCCGGATGCCCAGGATCCCACCAAAAAGCATGCACCGATGATGCTGACCACCGATCTCGCGCTGCGCTTCGACCCCATCTACGGGCCGATTTCGAAGCGTTTCCACGAGAACCCGGACCAGTTCGCCGACGCCTTCGCCAAGGCCTGGTTCAAGCTCACCCACCGCGACCTGGGGCCGCAGTCCCGCTACTTGGGGCCCGAGGTTCCGAGCGAGGCGCAGCTCTGGCAAGACCCGATCCCGGCCATCGACCACAGTCTGATCGGCGACCAGGACATTGCCGACCTCAAGGCCAAGATCTTGGCTTCAGGACTCTCGATCGCCGATCTCGTGTCCACCGCCTGGGCGGCGGCGGCGAGCTTCCGCGGTACCGACAAGCGCGGTGGGGCCAATGGCGGCCGTCTGCGCCTGGCGCCGCAAAAAGACTGGGCGGTCAACGATCCGGCGAGGCTGACCGGCGTCCTCGCCACCTTGGAGCGGATTCGATCCGACTTCAACGCCGCGCAGAGCAACGGCAAGGGGGTCTCGCTGGCCGACATCATCGTCCTCGGCGGCAGTGCCGCCGTCGAAGCCGCCGCCGAGAAGGCCGGTCACGCCGTGAAGGTGGCTTTCGCTCCGGGGCGCACCGACGCCTCCCAGGACCACACCGATGTCGAATCCTTCGCCGTGCTCGAGCCGACGGCGGATGGCTTCCGCAACTACCTCGCCAATGGTCACGGGCGGTCGCCGGAGGAGCTGCTGGTGGAGCGCGCTTTCATGCTCAACCTGACGGCGCCGGAGATGACGGCCCTGGTCGGCGGTTTGCGCTCGCTGAACGCCAACACCGGACGGGCTCGCCACGGCGTCTTCACCGATCGGCCCGAGACCCTCAGCCGGGACTTCTTCGTCAACCTGCTCGACATGGGGATCGATTGGCAGCCCTCTCCGACCGAGGGCGTCTTCGAGGGCAAGGACCGCAGCAGTGGCGCGATCCGCTGGACCGGAACCCGCGTCGACTTGCTCTTCGGGTCGAACTCCCAGCTCCGCGGGCTGGCCGAGGTCTACGCCAGCGACGACTCGGAAGAGCAGTTCGTCGGCGACTTCGTCGCCGCCTGGGAGAAGGTCATGCACCTCGACCGGTTCGATCTCGTCTAAGCTCTCGGGGCATCGTGCGAGACCGATATCGGTCTGGCGCGAGGCCCATATCGGAAGGATCGAAAGCCCGCTCTCATCGGCGGGCTTTTTTTCGTGGTCGGGAGCGCGGCTCCCACCGCGGCCTCGATCTGCGAGCTCGACCCGAGGCCTTGCTCGATTCCTCGGCTCCGCCGTAGCAGATCGGTCGAGGTGCAGGGTGCGGGCCAAGAAGGCTCCAGCTGCGATTCGTCGATGCAGTGCATTCTGTAGTCTTGAAGATCGATAAGCCCCTTTATTTCAGTGCTTTGATTCCATTCTGCTGAAGCTCCACCGGGGCCTTGAAATGCCCCGCCCGAGGTCGTCACTTCGGGGCGAGGGCGGCATCGAATCGCCCCCTTGCGCGCGGACAACCTCTGCGGTCGATCGAAAACTTCATTGGTGAGGAGGATGCTATGGCCTGGACCTTCCGCAGCTCGACCCACGGCGAGATCGGCGATGTGCTGCAGGATCTCGACCAGACGATGAGGACTCTGTCATCGGCCCAGTCGACGAGCGCCAAGCTCGGGACTTCCGATTCCCATGACGGGGACGCCCGCGGGGTGGTGCTCTGGTACGACGGCGAGATTCCGTCCGCAGTGCCGACTGGCTCCGGATGGATCCAGGAAACCTGGCAGGCCGGTGAGTCCTCCGACGAGATCTATGGCCAGGTGGCGAATTACCTGGACGGCCTGCCCTTGCCGGTGGCGCTCAATGCCCGCATTTCGATGAGCAACTACCACACCAAGGTCAGCACCGATCCGGTGGCGGCCATCACCGTGTGGCATCCGGCGGCGGAGGCTCCCTCCGCCGGCGCTCGGATCTACGAGCTGGTGACCGCCGGGGCGATGGCGCCCTATCCACCGTTCAGCGGCGATTCGGCGACGGCCTACAAGAACCTCAACCAGCAGCTGCAGGCCAAGTATGCGGTGGAGGTTCCGGTGCGCGAGGCGTATCTCGACCCGTCGAAGTACGCGCCGACCAATCTGCTGGTGTTCGTCTCCGGTCTGAAGCCTCCGCAGGAATGGCCGGCTGGCCTGAAGAGCGCTTGGCACGCGGTTCAGAACCAGATCAAGAAGGAGCTCTCTTACCTGGTCGACCTCTTCAACTACCAGACCCAGGCGCACATCAACGCCAACTCGATCGCGGCCGAGTTCCAGTCGCGCTATGACATCGCCAAGAACACTCTCGAGTCCAAAGGCTCGGGCGATAGCTGGCTGATCTCGACCCTGGCCAATCTGCTGATCTTCGCCGGACCCGAGTTCACGGTCTTGCGGGTCACCGTCGGCATGATGATGGCCATCTCCCAGCATCTCGGTCAGGGTGGAGTCTCCGGCGAGCTCGATGAGCTCGAGACGGATCTGTCGAACTTCATCGACTCGATCGTCGAGGAGAGCAGCAATCTCTACCTGCCGATCGCCAAGGACTGGGGCAAGCTCGAGGCCTTCTATGGGCTGGTCGGTGAGGCCTCGGGCAGCGTCAGCTCGAAGGAGAAGGAAATCGCTGCCGACCAGTATGAGCTTTCTCTCTATCAGGCGGTGGCACCCTCGATCTTCGCCATCATCAACTTCACGCAGGTCAGCTGGGGACCTTGCGGCGAAAACGGAGTCGGCCTCGGCTACACGCCGAACAGCGACTTCTGGAACTCCTACAACGGCAGCCTGTGCAAGCGACTGCCCAAGATCGGGGTCAAGCTGTCGGACGTTCTGGCCCGTCGTGGGGGCTGGTTCCGCTTGCCGGTTTGGACCTGTACTGCCGACAGTCACGGTCAATCCTGCTGGCTCGAAACTTAGCTTCGGAGGAGAGAAGAACATGCCATGGACTTACAAAGCCTTCGGCGACAGTAGCCTCGACTCGGTTCTGGTCGAGCTCCACGGAAAGGCCAATCAGCTCGCGGCGAGTCGGACGGCGAGCGTCAAGCTGGCGACCTCGAACCAGGAGGACGGCAGCGCCCGCGGCGTGCTCTTCTGGTACGACGGTGAGCTGCCAGATCGGGCGGGAAACGGCTCTGGCTGGCAGCGGCACACGCAGGACACCGGCGACAACTACGAGGGCCTCTACGACTTCGTTCGCGACACCTTGAACGGTGTTTCGCTCGAGCGGGCTTTGCTCTCCCACGTCGCCTTCTCGAACCATCACACCGGGCATCACAGTGCGGTGGTCTCGGTTTGGGTGCCGGCGACGGTGTCCTGAGGCAGCGCGGATCACACCAGCCCAGGAATCGGTGCATGTCTATGCCTTGATAGGCTGAGAAAAGGGGCCGATTCTCGGGGGAGCACGGGATGCGCAAGCAGATTTCGACGGGGCTGGCCGCCGGACTGGTTTTCTCACTGCTGCTCGGGCTTCCCGGCCTCGGTCTGGCGGGGGGCTTCGGCAGCCTCGAGCTGGTGTCCGTCTTGCCCTCGTTGACGGTCCTCGTGGACATCGTCCATGCCGGCGACGAGCGCCTCTTTCTCGCCCAGCAGGGGGGGCGGATCCTGGTATGGGATCGCGCCAGCGCGCCCACCACCTTTCTCGACATCGGCGGTTTGATGGGTGGCGGCTTCGAGGGCGGTATCAAGAGCATCGCCTTTCATCCGGACTACCCGAATCCGGGATTCTTCTTCGTTCACTACTCCGATGCCGGCGACGATTCGGTGGTCGCCCGCTATCGCGTGTCGGTGGGCGACCCGGATGTCGCCGATCCCACGAGCGGTCGCATTCTGTTGGTCGTCGATCAAGAGACGGACATCCACCGCGGCGGTCAGATTGGCTTCGGGCCGGACGGTTTCCTCTACGTCGGCCTGGGGGACGGTGGACCGCAGACCGATCCCGAATGCAAAGCGCAGCGCGCCGATACCCTGCAGGGCAAGCTGTTGCGTCTCGATGTCGATCAAAACGTCGACACGCCGCCCTACCATGGGATTCCCGTCGACAATCCCTTTGGCGGCGTCAACGAGCCGCGGGCGGAGGTCTGGGCCTTGGGGCTGCGACAGCCCTGGCGCTTCAGCTTCGATCGCGCCAACGGCGACCTCTACATCGCCGATGTCGGGCAGAACGAGCGCGAAGAGGTCAACTATCAGCCGGCGGCCGCCGGCGGTGGACAGAACTATGGTTGGCGAGTGATGGAAGGGCTGAGCTGCTTCGATCCGGACCCGATCAACTCGGATTGCCCCGCCACCACGCCGTCGTGTTTCGATTCCGCCTACACCGCGCCGGCCTTCGACTACGACCAGTCGAACGGCGATTGCTCGATCACCGGCGGCTATGTCTACCGCGGACCGGCGGCTCCGCCCTTGGTCGGGCGCTACATCTACGGTGACTTCTGCAGCGGAAATCTGTGGGCCGCCGACAACGGCGGCGGCACCTGGAGCAGCACTCTGCTCCCGATCAGCTTGTCCGGTGTGCAGGCCTTCGGGGAGGACCGGGAAGGCCGTCTCTTCGCGACCGATGGCTCGACCCTCTTCGAGCTGCGGATGTCGGTGATCTTCGCCGACGGCTTCGAGAGTGGCGACACCGGGGGCTGGTCGGCGACTCAGATGCGTCGCGGTCAGAGAACCCGGGGCTGAGGCTCCACTCCGCTTCGGCCGGCGTCCGCGAAGGCCTGCCAATAACCTTTGTCGATAGCGGTCTTTCGACGGTCGCTGGAATTCGTTCTGCCCTCTGCCGGTTGTCGGGCTTCGTTAGAAATCTTCGATGACTGGTGCTGGGGAAGGAGCGGATGAAGAAGATCCTGGTGTTGTTTGCCCACCCACGGACGGATCGCTCGGAGGCGAATGTGGTGCTGGCGGAGGTTCCGCAGCGGCATCCGGCAGTGACCTTCGTCGACCTCTATGCCGAGTATCCGACCTTCGAGATCGACGTCGAGCGCGAGCAGGAACGCCTGCGGGAGCACGACGTCCTGGTCTTTCACCATCCGGTCTACTGGTACTCCAGTCCGGCGATTCTCAAGGAGTGGCAGGATCTGGTGCTTGAGTACGGCTTCGCCTATGGATCCGAGGGTCGGGCCCTCGAGGGCAAGCTCTTCGTCAGCGCGGTGACCACCGGCGGGCGGCGCGAGGTGTACTGCCGCACCGGCGTCAACCGTTTCGAGCTGCGCGAGCTGTTCGCGCCCTTCGAGCAGACCATGTACCTCTGCCGGATGCGCTATCTGCCGCCCTTTGCTCTCTTCGCCGCCGGCCATGCGCGCGATGAACAGCGCCTCGATGAGCACGTCCGCGACTACCAGCGACTACTCGATGCGCTGGCCGACGATCGCCTCGATGTCGCCGGTGCTGCCGACCGCTTGACCCTCTCGGATGGCCTCGACGAGCTCATCACTCCGGCCGCGGGAGCCGTCTGATGGAGTTTCTCAGCGACGCCTCTCTCTACCTGCTGGCGGCGGTGGTGGCGGTGCCGATCGCCAAGCGTCTCGGCCTGGGCTCGGTGCTCGGCTATCTGCTCGCCGGCATCGTCATCGGGCCAGTGCTCGGATTGGTCGGAGCCGAAACCAAGGAGGTCAAGCACTTCGCCGAGTTCGGCGTCGTGATGATGCTCTTTCTGGTGGGCCTCGAGCTGCGGCCCGCCATGCTCTGGCGCATGCGCACCAAGCTCCTCGGATTGGGGGGCCTGCAGGTGGTGGGCACGACCCTTTTGCTGTTTGGCGTGGCCCTCGCCTTCGAGCTGCCGTGGCGCAGCGCCTTGGCGGTGGCGATGGTTCTCGCCCTGTCCTCGACGGCCATCGTGCTCCAGACCCTCGAAGAAAAGGGCTGGATGAAGGCTCCGGCGGGGCAGTCGGCCTTTTCGGTGCTGCTGTTCCAGGACATCGCGGTCATTCCGATGCTCGCCCTGATGCCGCTGCTCGCCGTCGGCAGTGGGGCCCACGGCGAGGCCGCCGGTCACCATGGTGGGGGGCTCGAGGGGCTGCCGGCGTGGCTCCAGACCCTGGCGATTCTCGGAGTGATCGCGGCGATCATCCTCGCCGGGCGGTTCCTGATGCGCCCGACCTTCCGCTTCATCGCCGAATCGCGGCTGCGCGAGATCTTCACCGCCGCGGCGCTGCTGCTGGTGGTGGGCATCGCCCTGGCGATGGACCGGGTCGGCCTGTCGCCGGCCCTCGGCACCTTCCTCGCCGGCGTGGTGCTCTCCGGTAGCGAGTACCGTCACGAGCTCGAAAGCGACATCGCGCCCTTCAAGGGGCTGCTCCTCGGTTTGTTCTTCATCTCCGTCGGTGCCGGCATCGATTTCGAGCTCCTCTTCGGGCAACCGGTTCGGATCTTCGGTGCCGCCCTCGCTCTGATGGTGGTCAAGCTGGTGATCCTGCTCCTGCTGGCGCGCTCCTTCGGGCTGCGCGGCAAGGTGCGCTGGCTCTTCGCCCTCGCCTTGGCCCAGGCCGGCGAGTTCGCCTTCGTGCTGTTCGGATTCGCCGAGGGGGCCGGGGTGCTGGCGCCGGCGGTGACCCAGATTCTCACTCTGGTGGTGGCGATCACCATGCTGCTGACGCCGCTGCTGTTCATCCTCTACGAGAAGCTGATCGCGCCGCGCAGCGACGACGAGACGGAGCGGGACGCGGACGAGATCGACGAGCAGGGAACCGCCGTCGTCACCGGCGTCGGGCGCTTCGGCGAGGTGGTCAGCCGCATGTTGATCACCAACGGCTACCGGGTGGTGGTTCTCGACCACGATCCGGCGCTGATCGACCTGTGGCGCCAGATCGGTCTCAAGACCTACTACGGTGACGCCACCCGCCCCGACCTGCTGCACGCCGCCGGTGCCGACGAAGCGCGGCTGTTCGTGGCGGCCCTCGATGACCGCGAGCGCCAGACCCTGCTCGTCGAGCACGTTGCCCGCCACCACCCAAACTGCCGCATCATCGCCCGGGCGGTGGATCGCCATCACGTCTACGAGCTCGAGCAGGCCGGGGCGCACCAGGTCGTGCAGGAGCTCTTCGAGGCCGCGACCTCCGCCGGCCGTCTTGCCCTGATCGAGCTCGGCACCCATCCCTTCAAGGCCGAGCGCCAGGCACGCTCCTTCCGCCAGCACGATCGCGGCATGCTCGAGTCGCTGCGCGAACGCTGGCTCGAGGGCGGTGTCGACCGAAGCTATATCGATGTCGCCCGGGCGCGGGCCGGTGAGTTGTTCGATCTCATGAAAGCGGATCGCGCCGCCGAGCGCCACGATTCCACCGAGCGCGGCTGGGTCCCACCGCCGAAGGACGACGCGCGCCTCGGCATCGAGACGCCGGACCAGGAGGTCGAGGGAGCGTGAAGGCGCACGACCGCCGAAGGGGACTGATTAGCCTCCAACGAGGTCGACTATTCGTCCGCTTTCAGGCGTCTCAGGTCGAGACCTGAAATCCTCTCGAAGTGGTGGTCGAAGGTGAGGAGCCGAGCGCCGGCCACGACGCTGGCGGCGGCGATCCAGACGTCGTTGAGGGGAATCGGAGTGCCGGCCCTCCGCAGGGCCGCGAACAGCTTGCCGTACTGCTGAGCGACCTGCCGAGTGATCGGTCGAATCGCAACGAAGGGCTCCGCCAGGAAGTCTTCGAGGGCGGCGCGATTCTCTGCCGAGCGGGCGGCGAGCTCGAAGCCTGCCTCGAGCTCGCCCAGCACCGTGGTGGGCAGAAGAATGTTCGATGCTTCTGCCATCGCATCGAGAACGAGCGGGTGACCTCGGCGCAGTCCGATGTAGGCAGAAGTGTCGAGCATCAGAGTCACGGTGTCATTCCCAGTCGCGGCTCTCGATAGTGCGCTGGTGCGCGACAAGCTGCGCAAACTCGTCGGCCTCGTCCTCGGTCCAGGTTGCGTAGCGCAGCAAGCGCTTTCGTCGCTCGTCATGACCCACCGCTTCCTGCAGGATCTGCAGCACGATGGTGTTGATGCTTTGGCCCTTCGTCCGACTGAGGGTGGCGAGGCTCTCGGCGACCTCGTCGGGAACCCTGCGAATGGTGAGTTGCCTAGCCATGCAGGCATGGTAGCACTCAAATGCAGGCATGCCTGCGCTCAGGTGGCTTTCGTTCTCTTCGATCTGCCGGCTTGGTTCGGCTCAGCGTAGGGCTTCGCGCTCTTGTTGAGCTTCGGCCAGCTCGCCCTCCAGTGGCTCGATGTCGGCCATCATCTCGATGGCGCGGTCGTAGAGCGGACGCGCCTCGCCGGGCGTCCCATTCTGGGTCAGGACCCGCGCCAGGTTGAGCACCGTCAAGCCGAACTCCGGGTCCTCGGGGCTCGACTTGGCCTCGTGGATGGCCAGTGCCTGGCGCAGGGCGGTCTCCGCTTGCGGTAGGCGGCCGGTGGCGAGGTCGAGGGATCCGAGGGCGCCGAGGCTTTCGGCGATGTGGGGATGGTCGGCGTCGAGGGCGGCACGCCGGATGCGCAGGGAGCGTTCGAGAATCGGCCGCGCCTGGCCGTAGCTCTGGCGTTGCACGTAGACGTCCCCCAGACGCCGCAGAGTGGCCGCGAGGTCCGGGTGGCCCGGAGCGATGGCTTCGCGAATGGTCAGAACCTTGCGGTAGAGGCGCTCGGCGGCGTCGAGGTCGCCGAGGTAGGAGTGGTTCATCACCGCCATGCCCTCGTAGGCGGCGGCGACGTTGGGATGCTGGCTACCGAGGGTGGCTTCGAGGATGCCGGTGGCGCGTCCGATGTGATCCAGAGCGCCGGCGTGGTCGCCGGTTTCGGCGAGCATGGTGCCGACGCTGTAGAGGCTTCCGGCGAGGTCGGGATGGTCGTCCTCGAGCCATTTCTCGCGGATGGTGAGGGCTCGCCGATGGGCGGCGAGGGCCTCGTCGAGGTGGCGCTGGCGATAGTGGGCGAGCCCCAGGTTGGTCCAGGCGTTGGCGGAGAGAAACTCGTCTCCACCGCTCGCTTGCCAGCGCGCCACCGACTCTTCGAGGCGACTTTGGGCTTGTGGGTACTGCCCGAGGCGAAGCTCGGCGAGACCGAGGTTCGAGAGCTCCTTGGCGATCTCGAGGTCGTCGACGGCGAGCTGGCGCCAGAGGTCGAGAGCCAGGCGGAACTGCTCCACCGCCTGTTCGTAGCGCCCGGCGCTGTTGAAAATCACTCCCAGGATGCGGTGGCCCTCGGCGCGCAGCAGTCCGCTGTCGCGGTCGTCGCCGGTGAGCATCTCGAGAGACCTGCGAATCTCCGCCTCGGCGGTTTCGAGGTCGGCCTGTTTCTCATGGCTGTAGCCCAGCGACTGGAGGGTCTCGGCGAGCTCGAGGCGGGGCGGATCGGGCAGGTTGCGGAGGACGCCCACGGCGTCCGTCAGGATGGTGCTGGCGGGTTCGTAGAGGCCGAGGCGGACGTAGACGTCGCCGATGGTGCGCATCAGCCGAGCCTGCACCAAGGGCTGATCGTCGAGATCTTCGCGAATCCGGGCGGCACCTTCGTCGAGGAGCTCCCGGGCGGTCACCTCACTGCCACGCTCGCGGCCCGGATCGGAGACCTGGAACAGCCCGGTCAGGAACTCGGAGACTTGCTGAGATTCGGTTTGCGAGCGCCGCGCCTCGGCCTCCGCTTGGCGCGCCCGCACCAGGGCGAGGGAAGTGGCGATGAAGCCGCCGACCAGGGCGGCCAGCACCAGCGTCGCCGCCACCGCCGCCACTCTGTGTCGCTGGAAGAACTTTCCGAAGCGGTAGCCGGCGCTCGGTGGCCGGGCGATGATGGGCTCGGCATCGAGATGACGCTGCAGGTCCGCCGCCAGCTCAGCGGCGGAAGCGTAACGGCGCTCCGGCTCGTCGGCCAGCGCCTTGACCACAATCCAGTCGAGGTCGCCGCGCAGGCGCTTCGGCAGCTCGCGCTGCTCGAGCCGACGCTCGGCGGCGATGTCGCGGCTTTGCTCGCCATCGAGGCGGGTCACCCGGTTGCTCGGTCGGCGCTGCTTGACCGATTCTTCCCGCGAACCCCCCTCGCCATCGCTCGGGCGGACGCCGGTGAGGAGCTCGAAGAGCATGACGCCGAGGGAATAGACGTCGGAGCGGGTGTCGACATCCTGCACCGCCAAGCGAGCCTCGGGGCTCATGTAGGCGGGTGTTCCAATGGCGTGGAGAGCGGTGAGCTGAGTCTCGTCCGTCAACCGCAGGTCGCCGATCGCCTTGGCGAGGCCGAAGTCGATCACCTTGGGAATGGCGCGGCCGTCCTCGAGCTTGGTCACCAAGACATTGCCGGGCTTGAGGTCACGGTGCAGCACGCCCTTCTGATGGGCGCTGTGCACTCCACGGCAGACGGCGATGAAGAGCTCGAGGCGGTCTTCGATGGAGAGCTTCTCGGCGTCGCAGAAGCGTGTGATCGGCTCGCCCTGGGGGATGTGCTCCATGGCGAAGAAGGGGAAGCCATCGTCGGTGGTCCCGGCTTCGTAGAGCTGCGCCACGTTGGGGTGGGCGATGCGGGCGAGGGCGTTGCGCTCGGCCTCGAAGCGGCCGAGGGCGCGCGGGCTGCGCAGGCTGGCGTGCATCAGCTTGAGGGCCACCTGGCGTTTGACCGGTTGCGATTGCTCGGCGAGGAAGACCGCGCCCATGCCACCGCTGCCCAAGGGCTCGACGATGCGGTAGTTGCCGATCTCGCTGGGATAGGCGTCGGCGGGCTCCTGGAAGGACTGCTCGAGGTAGGCGAAGACGTCCGTCGACTGGGTGGGATCTTCGAGGTCCTCGGTGGCCTGATCGAGCAGATCCTCGACCTCGGCGCGCATTTCGAGGTCGTCGCCGCAGGCCTGGTCGAGAAAGGCGTAGCGCTCGTCGGCGTGGCGCTCGAGGGCTTCGGCGACGATCTGGGCGATGCGCCGGTGGCGCGCGAGATCCGCCGACGGGACCGGTTCGGTGGTGTCCATCTCAGGTCGCCCGCATCTGTCGTTTGAGCCACAGCTTGGCAGCGACCATCTGGCGCGACACGGTGGCGCGGGAAAGATCGAGAATCTTGCAGACTTCGTTCTCGGTCAGGCCGCCGAAGTAGCGCAGCTCGACGATCTGCGCTTGGCGCGGATCGATGCGGCCGAGCTGGTCGAGGGCGCGGTCGAGGGCCAGCACCTCGAGGTCCGGCTCCTCGGCGGCATCGAAGGCGGCGTCGATCGGCGAGATCATCTCTCGGGGAATGCGCTTCGAGGCGCTGCGCCGCCGCGCCCGGTCGACCAGGATGCGCCGCATCGACATGGCGGCAGTGGAGAAGAAGTGCTTGCGGTCGGTGAAGGAGACCTCTTCGCCGGTGAAGATGCGCATGTAGGCCTCGTGCACCAGCTCGGTGGTGACCAGCGAGTTGTCCCGCCTCTCGCCGCGCAAGAAGTGGGCCGCGAGACGCTTGAGCTCGCCGTAGACCACCGGCAGGGCTTCCTCGATCGCCTCCTGCGAGTAGGCCGGACCGCTGAGCTTGCCCGCGATCAGGTTTTGGCGCGCCGCCTCGTCGTGCTCCATGGATCCCGCTCCGTTTCCCCCAGGTTCGCCGGTCATGCTAGCAGTGCCGGCGCCACCCTCCCGGCGAGTTTTCTCCAGGTCTCACCGCAAGGATTCGCCGGTCGGTGGGTTTCACGCCCTGAACGACAACCGCAGCGACTCCCGAGGAAGCTCTCAACGACCATGAAACTGCCAAGACTCGACACCCTCGCAGCGTTCTTTCTCCTGGTCGCGGTGGCGCCACCGGCGGTGGCCGAGGCTCCGACCTTGCCCTGGCGCGAGGCCGGCCTGAGCGAGCGCCAGGCGGCCGCCCACCTGCTGGATCGCTTCGCCTACGGGGCCCGGCCGGGCGACATCGACCGGGTGGTCGAGTTGGGTCTCGAGCGCTGGCTCGAGGCCCAGCTCGCCGGCAACCTCCCGGAGACTGCTTTGGCGCCGCGTTTGGCCGGTCTCGAGAGTCTCGGCCTCGAGCAGCGGGAAATTCTCGAGCGCTATCCCAACCCGGGGATCGTCCTGCGTCAGCGTCAGCGCGAGGGCAAGCTCGACCTCGACATGGAGGCGACCCAGGCGATGGAGGAGGGCGATCGTTCCGCCCTGCGTCGGGAGTTTCGCAGTGCCATGCAGGAGGAGGGATTTCGTCCCCAGCGGGAGCTGATGGCGGATCTCTATCGCCAGAAGCTCTACCGCGCGGTCTACGGCGAGAACCAGCTTCACGAAGTGCTCACCGAATTCTGGTTCAACCACTTCAATGTGTCCCTTGCCGACAACGACGTGCGCTCCTTCGTGATGACCTATGAGCGCGATGCCATCCGGCCGCACGTGGTGGGTGATTTTCGCGCTCTGCTGGAGGCCACCGCCAAGCACCCGGCGATGCTGCTCTATCTCGACAACGCTCGCTCGGTGGCGGAACCGGGGGCTCGCACCACCTTCGATCCCGACCGCTACCTGCGGCAGCGTCGCGGCGGTCGATCCGGCTTCGGTCGGCGCGGTGCGGCGCGCGGCAGTGCTGCCCGCGGCAGTGCAGCCCGCGGCGGTGGCGATGAGCAGCGTGCCTCGCGTCGTCCTCAGGGTCTGAACGAGAACTACGCCCGCGAGCTCCTCGAGCTCCACACCCTCGGCGTCGACGGCGGCTACGACCAGGAGGACGTCGTCGAGGTGGCGCGCGCCTTCACCGGCTGGACCCTGATTCCGCCAGGACGGATGACCGACGACAGCGTTCGCCGGCGGCTCGGTCAGGCCCGTCGCCTACCGGCCGATGCCGGGTTCGTGTTCGAAGGCGACTTCTTGTTCCGGGCCGATGCCCACGACGCCGGCAGCAAGCGGGTGCTGGGGAAGAAGCTGCCGGCCGGCCGCGGTATCGAAGACGGCCTCGCGGTCCTCGATCTCCTGGCCGCTCACCCCTCGACGGCGCGTCACCTGGCGGCCAAGGTGGCGACCCGGTTCGTCGCCGACGAGCCACCGGCGCCGCTGGTGGAAGACTTGGCGGACAGCTTCTTGGCCAGCCAGGGCGATCTGGCGGAGTTGATCCGTCGCCTCGCCTATCACCCGGCCTTCTGGCAGCCGGAAGCGCGCCAGAGCAAGATCAAGTCGCCCTTCGAGGTCGCGGCCTCCGCCCTGCGCGCCCTCGATGCGGAGGTCGCCGAGGCCCGCGGCGTTCTCGAGTGGGTGATCCAGAGCGGCCAGCCGATCTATGCCTATCAGGCGCCGACGGGCTTTCCCGACAGCGCCGAGAACTGGGTCAATACCGGTTCGCTGCTGGCGCGTATGACCTTCGGCCTCGAGCTCGCCGGCGGGCGGGTTCCGGGCGTGCGTTTCGATCTCGAAGAGCTCCTCGAACGGCGCGAGCCGGCCTCGGCCGAGGAAGCCCTCGAGGCTTTCCTGCCGGTGCTTCTGCCGGAGCGTGATCCGTCGCCCACCCTCGATCGTCTGTTGCCGGTGGTGCGCGATCCATCCTTCGCCGACAAGGTGGCCGAAGCCGCCCAGGCGGCACCTTCCGGGGCGATGGACGATCGCCTGTTGCCCTGGGACGGGCCGCGCTCCCGTCGCCGTTCGATGTCCGTCGCCGTCTCGTCGCCGCCCAGCGCCACCGCTTACGTGGTGGGCTTGATCCTCGGTTCGCCGGAATTCCAGCGTCGCTAGCCCGAACTTCTCACGAGCTTTCCGCTGCGCGTCCGCATGTCCCCGAATCTGCTGCGTTATCCGTCGCCTGCTCTCCTCGCAGTGAGTCGAGTACGGCGGCGTCGTGGCAGCGACGGATGCCTTGCATCTTCAAGAACCTACGGCCTCTCGCGAGGAAACCTCGTGAGCAGGCCGGGCTAGCCCCGAACCGCTGCAAGGAGAAGAACCTCATGAGTCGACCCACCGCACTGAATCGCCGCGCCTTTCTGAAGGCTGGGGGAGTGGCCCTCGTCGCCCTCGGGGCCGGGCCGAATTTTCTCCATCGCGCCGCTCTGGCGACCGCCGGACCGCAGCCCTTCCACCGGCGCAAGACGCTGGTGACGATCTTCCAGCGCGGTGCCATGGACGGGTTGATGGCGGTGCCGCCGGCGGACGACGCGGCGTTGCGGCGGCTGCGCCCTCGCCTCGCCATGAGCCTGGCCCGGCGAGCCGGTGAGGAAGGGGCCCTCGACCTCGGCGTCGGCTTCGGGCTTCATCCCGCCCTCCGGCCCCTCGAGACCTTCTGGCAGGACCGTCGCTTGGCGATCGTCCATGCCGTCGGCTCGCCGGATGCGACGCGCTCCCACTTCGACGCCCAGGACTACATGGAGTCCGGCACTCCCGGTCGCAAAGGCACGCCCGATGGCTGGCTCAACCGGGTCGCTGGTCAGCTCGGTCACGACGCGACGCCGTTTCGCGCCGTCTCTTTGACCACCGCCATGCCGCGTTCCCTCTACGGCCCGGAACCGGCTCTGGCGGTCGCCGACCTGCGGCGCTTCCGGGTCGATCGTCGCGCGGCTGACGGCTCCGGTCAGGTCGCCAGTCAGGGATTCGAGGCCCTCTATGGCGAGACCTCCCAGCGACTGTTGCAGGACACCGCGCAGGAGACCTTCGAGGCCGTCGACACCCTCGAGAAGCTCGACGTCTCGCGCTACCGGCCGTCGCGCCAGGCGCGCTATCCGCGCAGCCCGTTGGGCCGGGCGATGCAGCAGATCGCCTTCCTGATCAAGTCCGACGTCGGTCTCGAGGTCGCCTTCGCCGAATCCGGCGGCTGGGACACCCACGTTCAGCAGGGCACCGCCCAGGGCTCCTTCGCCCGCCGGGCCCGCGACCTGGCGGACTCGATCGCCGCCTTCTGGACCGACCTGGGAACCTTCCGCGACGACGTCACTCTGATGACCATGACGGAGTTCGGGCGCACGGTGGCGGAGAACGGCTCCGGCGGCACTGATCACGGCCACGGCAGCTGCCTCTTCGTGCTCGGCGGTGAGGTCGATGGAGGCCGTGTCCACGGCAGCTTCCCGGGGCTCGATCGGGACCTGCTTTACGAGGGCCGGGACCTGCCGGTGACGACGGATTTTCGGGCGGTGTTCTCGGAGGTCGCCGGTCACCACCTGAAGATCGCCGACCGTTCCGCTCTCTTCCCCGGTTGGTCCGGGGGCGGTTTGTCCGTTTTTCGGCGAGCGTGAAGAGGCCAGGGCCTTGGTGCCGCCCCGTGAGGCGGGCGGTATCGGGGCTTGACGCATCGCCAAGCGAGAAGCCCGCTGGGAGGGGACTCCCAGCGGGCTCATTTTTTTCGCGCTAGCGCGAGCTCCTCAGCGGTTTCCTCAGAAATCCGGTCCGCCTCCAATGCCTTCGCAGGCGGCGGCGCGCCACAGGGATCGGTAAGCGGTGCAGCCGTTGGAAACCTGGAAGTAGGCGCGGCTCGCGACCGAGCACCAGGTACCGCCGAGCACCGAAGCGGAGGCGTTGACCTGGTAGCAGCAGCCTCCGACGAAGGTGGTGCTGTCCCAGTCGCTGTTGCTGCCGCGATTCGAGTTGACGATCACCGAAGCGAAGATTTCTTTGGTGTAGGGAGAGAACGGACCGGGGGCCGTGAACTTGGACTGCGCCGACCCGAGGCCCCAGGAACCGCCCGCGTCGGCCTCGGCGGTGAGACTGTAGCCGCCGCTGCAGACGTTGCCGGAGCTGGTCGCCGTCGCGGTTTCGGTGGTGAGCTGGCGCTCCAGGAAGTCGATCTCGGCCTCCAGGGTGAGCAACGTCCGGCGCAGCTCGAAATAGCGCGAACCGCTCGCCTTGAGATCGGCAAGCCGTGCGCTGATCTCTTCCCGCTGGCTGCGGACCTGGTCGAGATCCTGCTGCAGGGCGGCGAGACCGAAGCCGAGGCGGAGGATGGAGCCGTCGGCCTCCTGCCTTTGCCAGCGGGAAGGGCCGACGGCGGTCCACTCCGGCCCGGCCTGGGAGAGGAACTCCTGCTCATCGGCGAATTCGTATTGGTGGGCGGCCTCGGTGGGTTTGTCGGCGGCCAGCAAGGGCCAGCCGAGGGCGGTGATCAGGAGAAGGCTGCAAAAGGCTCTGGTGCTTTTCCTCAAGTTGAATCTCCTCTTGCGGGAGGGGCCGAGGGCTGTGCCGTCGGCACCGCTCGGACCCGATTTCATGGCTCTGCCTCGGGCTGGCCAAAGCCAGCTGGGAAGCGTCGAATGGCGGACTCTCGTGGGCTCCTTTCGGGGTCCACCGGTCCTCTACGCGACGAACTTTCGCGGCCAGGGTCAGGAAATTTTCGTATTGATGCGTCCGTTGTTAGGGCAAGGCAATTTCGAGACTTGAAGGCTCCGCTCCGGGCGAGGAGCGCGGGCCGACTTCGGAGGTGTGAATGGCCGGACTCCAAGCCACGGCGGATGGCGAGATCACGGCGCTCTTGGCCGCCTGGGCGGCGGGCCACGAGCAGGCGACGGATGATCTCTTCGAGCGCCTCTATCCGGAGCTGCGTCGATTGGCGCGACAACGGCTACTGCGGGAGCCCCACACGGCGCTGCAGGCGACCGAGCTGGCCCACGAGGTGTTTCTTCGTCTGGCCCGTCAGAACCGCTGCCACTGGCACAGCCGTGAGCAGTTCTTCGCCCTGTCGTCGACTCTTCTGCGACGAGTGCTGGTGGATCGAGCCAAGCATCGGCTGCGTCGCAAGCGTGGCTCCGGTGTCGCCCTGTTGTCCCTCGACGAGGTCGCGGCGCCGGGTCTGCTGCCGCCCTCCCACTCGCTCCTCGATATCGATCGCGCCCTCGAAGAGCTGGCCGAGATACGGGCGACGGCGGCGCGGGTGGTCGAGCTCCTGATCTTCGCCGGTCTGAGTCTCGACGAGACCGCCCATGCCCTCAACCTGGGGCGGTCGACGGTGCAGCGACGCTGGCGCTTCGCCCGCTCCTGGCTGGCTCGTCGCCTGTCGTGAAAGAGCTTTCGCCACCACGTTGGCGACTGGCGGAGAAGATCTTCGAGGAGGCCGTGGCGTTGTCGCCGGGTGAGCGAGCGGCGTTTCTCGACCGGTCCCTCGCTGACGATGCCGATCTCCGCCGGGTGGTCGAGGAGCTTCTCGCCGTCGATCCTGGGGACGATTCGACCCACCGCCGCGTCGACGAAATGCCCGTCTTCGATCGCTATCGGGTCGAGAGCTTTCTCGGCAGTGGTGGCATGGGGCGGGTCTACCTCTGTCGCCGGCGTGACGAGGGGCTCGCTCAGCGGTTGGCGGTCAAGGTGCTCCGCGACGGGGGCCGCGCCGACAGCCTGTTGCGCGAGTGCCGCATCCTGTCGCGCCTCGCCCATCCCAATATCGCGCGCTTTCTCGATGCCGGAACCACCGGCGCCGGACAGCCCTACGTTGCCATGGAGTACGTCGAAGGTCTTCCCCTGACCGAGTTCTGCGACACCCGTCGCCTGCCGATCGCGGAGCGCTTGAAGCTCTTTCGAAGGGTCTGTCAGGCGGTGGAGCACGCTCATCAACAGCTCATCGTCCACCGCGATCTCAAGCCCTCGAACATTCTGGTGACGGACGAAGGCGAGCCGCGGCTGCTCGACTTCGGCATCGCCAAGTATCTGGCGGCGGAGGCCGGGGACGAGACCACACAGCGTTTTCTGACGCCGGGCTACGCCAGTCCGGAGGTTCTTCAGGGCGGGGAGGCCACGCGAGTCTCGGACGTCTATTCCCTGGGGGTCGTGCTCTGCGAGCTGCTCTACGGTCACCGTCCGACGGGCGATTCGAGCTCTGTCGAGCCGGTTGCAGGAGCGGCCCACCTGCGTCGTTCCACACCCCGACGATTGCGGATCGAGCTGAGCGGGGATCTCGAGCGCATCGTGCAGACCAGCCTGGTCGACGATCCGGTCGAGCGCTACGACTCCGTGGCGGCCCTCGATCGCGATCTCGGACGTTATCTCCAGGGGTTGCCGATTGCGGCGCGCGGGCCGACGTTGGTCTATCGCCTCGGCAAGCTCGTCCAGCGGCGTCGCTGGGCGACGGCGGCGCTGTTGCTCGCTGGGCTCGCTTCGCTGGTGGCGATGGGCTCCCTTTGGCGGGCCGATCGTCAGGTGGCGCGAGCCGAGCAGGCGTCCCAGCGGGTGTCCGATCTGCTGGCCGGTGTCCTGAGCTTCACCGACCCCTACGACAATCCCGACCTGGCGCGGGACGGTGAGGGCGCCGATCTCGACCGCATGCTGCTCTTTGCCGCCCAGCAGCTGCGGCGCGACCTCGCCGATCAACCGGTCCTGCAGGCCCGTCTGTTGGCGGACCTCGGCGATGCCGCCTTCCATCGCGGCAACTTGGACGAAGGCTTGGCCCTGCTCGAGGAGAGCTGGCGTCTGGCGCGGGATGTCCTCGGTCGGAGCCATCCGGTGACCTTCGATCGCCTCGAGGCGGTCATCCTGGCGCTCTTCGATGCCGGCCGCTTCGCTCCTGCAGCGCAGCACCTCACCCGGCTGGAGCCGATGCAAACCCAGCCCGATCACCGTCTCCGCCGGCTCGATCTCGAGGGCCGCTTGCTCTACTACCGGGGGGATTTTCCCGGGGCCGAGGCGGCCTTTCGGCGCGCTGCCCAAGGTTTCGCCGGTCGAGGGGATCGGCGCGAGGCGTTGACGGTGATGAATCTGGCCTGGGCGTTGAGCCTGCAGCGCGATCTGCCGGCCGCCGAGGAGCAGCTCGAGCGCTCGCGTGGGCTGTTGGCCGAGGCCGGCCTGCTCGGTACGCCGGACGAGGCTCGATGGCTCTACTTCCTGAAGGTCGTGCGGGTACGCCAAGGACGAGCCGAGGAAGCGGTCGAGCTGATGCGTCGCTCCCTCGAGATACGGCGGCGCACCCAAGGGGCGTTCCATCCCGAGACCGTCACCGCGGTCGCCACCATGGGAGAGACGCTCTTTCGGCAGGGCGACTTCGAGGGTGCTCGCCGGCTCCTCGAGGAGGCGCTGGCGGGAGATCTTCGACTGCGTGGCGAAGATCATCCGGAGGTCGCCAAGGACCTCCAGTCGCTCGCCTTGGTGAGTTGGGAGCTGGGCGACCTGGAGCAGGCTCGCGCCTACTCCGAGCGCGCCCTCGGGCAGGCCTTGAAGGTCTGGGGGCCAGCGGATCGCGGCACCCTGAGCTATCACCGGACCTTGGCGGGCCTCGATCTCGCCGCGGGTCGGCTGGGACAGGCCGAATCCCGGCTGGTCGAGACCATTCGCCGGCAGGCAGAGGTGCTCGGACCGGAGCATCGCTCCACCTGCCACAGCCGGCTCTACCTGGCCGAGGTGCTGATGCAGCAGCGCGGGCGCCTGGCCGAGGCCCTGGAGGAGGCGGAGCTCGCCCATCGCGCCATTGCGGCTGCCGTGCCGCCGCGCCACTGGCTGCTCGGGTTCGCGCGCAGCGCTCACGGAGCGGTACTGTCTCGCGCCGGTTGTCGAGAGCAGGCCCTGGAGTGGCTCGAGGAGGGCCATCGCACCGTGCTCCGGGAGCGCGGAGAGAGGTCCCGATTGACCCGTGCCGCCGCCGCCCGGCTGGCGGCACACCATCTCCGAAGTGAATCTTCACCGGCAGGCGAAGGCGGAAAATGTGCAGCTCTCGCAGGGATGGAGAGGAGTCGCTGAGGCGGTTTCGCTTTCGGAGTGCGTCGTCGGCTCCGCTCCGGAGTCGGCGCTGCTCGGCTCTCGCGCCATGAAAAATTTCGTGTTTTCAGATGTTTGAGTGTTCGGATGCTCGTTTTGTTTAGCTTGTTGACCTGCGTTAAATCGCATACAATGATCGCTGTATCTGAATTCACTTGCGCAGTCTTTCGGCGAGGGAAGCGCCTGGAGCGCTGGGGCTTCGCCTATGCCGGTGAATCGAGCGGACGGTCGGTGATCGGGGTCCTGGCGGTCACCGACCCAAGGACGAAACGGAGGTCGTTATGCGTGGTCTCAAGAAGAGCATTTTGTGGACTCTGGCCGCTTTGCTGGCGGTCGGCACCCCGATGGTGGCCGGCGCCGCAGGATTCCCGGAGTACGCCGAGACGGAATACGAGCAGTCGATCATCACGATTCCGATCTTTGCCGGTGAAGACATGGAGAACCCGGTCGAGATCCTCAAGCTGACCGCCTTCATGCGCCTCGAGCGCGAGCTGCCGAAGCGCAATGGCCTCGGCCATCGTCAGATCGAGTTCACCATCGCCGACTGGGAGCTCTACGGCTACAGCGAGTTCCTCGATGCCGACATCACCTTCAAGCTGTCCGATGTGCCGGTGCAGCCGAAGAGCTTGGTGATCTCGCTGACCGAGGAGAACGACTACCCGGCGATGATCATCTACAACGCCATCTACGACATCTACATCGGTCAGAAGCGGGTGGCGAAGAACAAGCCCGGCGTCGCCTTTGCGAAGAACGTCTACGAAATTCCGCCGCGCAATATCAGCGTCGCCTTCTCGAAGCCGTTCCGCGGGCCGGAAGAAGATGTCAAGCCGGGAGCCCTCGACAACACGGCCGCGGGTGCTGGAGTCGGCGGTGAGAACAACGCCGGCGAGCCGCCGTTCCCGACCGGGCCTTGCCCGTACACCGGTTGCTGGGATCCGGGAACCTGCGAGGACATGTTCCAGATCACCAAGGCCGAGTTCGACGATGGGGTGGCCATCTCGAAGGCGATTCGGGCCGGCAAGATGACCCTCAAGGGCCAGTAGGCCTCCGACCACCGACCTCTGCCACCTCGCCGAAGCGCTCGTGCGGCCATTGCCGTGCGAGCGCACGTGAGAACATGGCCGGCGTCAGTCCTGAAAGCCGAGATGGGCCGAGGAGGCGCTGCCGCTGGTGGGCGGGCCGCCAACAAACTCCGCCATGGGAGCGAGGAGAACGCGATGCGATCCGCGAGCCAAGAGGTATCGATGAGAGCGATTCTGATGCTCGGAACGCTGGTGTCGGCGCTGGCGCTGGCCGTTCCGCAGGCGGCCGGTGGCGAGGCGGCGGACGGTGCGGAGGAGGCGGTTTCGATCGACCGCTTGTCCTTCATGGCCGGTTGCTGGGAAGGCGATCTCGGGGGCGGCGCTTCGATCCGCGAGACCTTCACCGCCCCCAAGGGCGGTGCCATGTTCGGCAACAGCCAGGTTGTGGCCGGCGGCGCGACCCAGTTCTTCGAGTTCATTCGGGTCGAGCAGACGGCCGACGGCATCGCCTACCGCCCCTACCCGGCGAGCAAGGAGACGGTGGCCTTCCCGCTGGCTCGGTCCTCGGCGACGGAGGCGGTGTTCGAGAATCCGGAGCACGACTATCCGCAGCGGGTTTCCTACCGCTTGATCGACGACGATCAACTGGTGGCCCAGATCGAAAAGACCGACGGCACCAAAGTGCAGAACTTCCGCATGACGGCGGTTCCCTGCGGCGGTGAGGAGCATCGCTCGGCCCTCGTCAAAGGTGGTTCCTGAGGCATTGACTCCCCCGATCCGCGGTGAGGGCGGTTCGCGATGAGGGCTCTGGTCTCTGTCTGTCTCCTCCTGTGCTCGGTGGGGTCCCTTCAGGCTGGTGAGATTCTCGTACCGGCCGAGTGCGATGCGCCCGAGAAGTGCTCGCTGGCGGCGGCGATCGCGCGCAGCAATCAGTCCCCCGGACGCGACGTGCTGGTTCTCGAAGCCGATGCGGTGTACCGCCTCGAGAGCTCCGACCACCAGAACGAAGGCGGCAACGGGTTGCCGGCGATCACCGACGACCTGGTGATCGAGGGCCGGGGTGCCCGCCTCGAACGGTTGGCCGACGATGACCAGCCCTTTCGCCTGCTGCGAGTGGCGGCCTCCGGGCGGCTGGAGCTGCGGCACTTGGTGCTGACCGGCGGCGCGACGCCGCGCGGCTTCGATGGTGCCGCCATCTGGAACGTCGGCGAGCTGGTGGTCGACTCCTGCGTCATCGAAGACAACCAGTCCGGCGATGACGGCGGCGGCATTCGCAATGACGGCACCCTGGTGCTGCGGGACTCGCTGTTGCGGCGCAACTCGGCGCGCTGGCGCGGTGGGGTGGGGGGAGGCCTGCAGAATGCCGAGCAGTTCGGTCCGGCAAGGGTCCGGATCGAGCGCACCACCTTCGCCGACAACGATGCCTGGGCCTCCGGCGGTGGCCTGTGGCTCGAGGGTTCGGTGACCATCGAAAGCTCGACCATCAGCGGCAACCGGGCCGGCAACCGCGGCGGCGGAATCCAGAATTATGGCGAGCTCGAGATCTATGGCTCGACGGTGACCGACAACCAGGCCCACGTCACCGGAGGTGGCTTGTTCACCTTCGGTTCGGTGGTCCTCGGCAACAGCATCCTGGCCAACAACCAGGCGATGATCTCGGCCGAATGCAAGGGCTCGCTGCGCTCCGCAGGCCACAACCTGCTGGGCAAGAAACTCTTCGAGTGCACCCTCCAGGGCGAGGCCCGGGGCGACTTGCTCGAAACCCGCGCCAGCCTCGGACCCTTGCGTGAGGTCGACGGCCAGCTGGTCCATTTGCCACGCGCCGGCAGCCCGGCCCTCGATGCCGGCAGCCCGGCGCCGCCCGGTAGCGGTGACGGTGCCTGCTCGGTGCGCGACCAGCGCGGCAAGCGTCGTGGCGGCGCCGCCGGGCGCTGCGACATCGGGGCCGTCGAGCTGCTTCCGGCTGCGGAGGTCGGCCGTTGAGGCGGTTTCGCGGCTTGGGGTTGCTGTTCTGCTGGGTTCTCGCCGGCGCCGCCCAGGCAGCTCCTGAAGCCTCGCCTTCGGCCCACGACACCGCCCTCGAAGCGCTGCGCGAGCTGCGCGCCCAGGTGCGGGTGCGAGTCGGCGAGGACGGTGGCGAACGGGTCATGGTCACCACCGACTCGCTGTGGCGCGGCGGCGATGATGGACTGCGCCACCTGGCCCAGATCCAGGGGCTGTACAAGCTGCGCATCGGCGGCTCGGTGAGCGATGCGGGCCTGGTTCATCTTGCCGGCCTCGCCGAGCTCGAAGCCCTCGACCTGCACCTGCCCGAGGTCACCGATGCCGGGGTGCGTCATCTGGCCGGCCTGGTCGGCCTCGAGCGCCTCAATTTGACCTACACCCAAACCAGTGACCGCGGTCTGCGCTGGCTCGAGGACATGACCCGCCTCAAGTGGCTCGGCCTGGTCTACACGCAGGTCACGGTGGCGGGCGTCGAGCGCCTTCGCAAGGTGTTGCCGAACACCACCATCGAAGGCGACTTCAAGCGCCAGAGAAGCGACTGAGCGAGCCTTTGGTGGCTCGTGGAACCAATTTCCAACCCATGAGGACGAGCACGATGTCGAGGATTCAAGCTGGCGGATGGGCGATGCGGATGACGGTTCTCGGAGCGCTGGCCCTGATCTTGGTGGCCGCCGGGCCGTCCTGGGCCGAGAAAGAGCCGCCGGCGACCTTCCTCTACAAATGGGGCGAGCCGGGCAACGGCACCGGTCAGTTCCGCGGCGTGCGCGGCATCGTGGCCTTCGATCGCACGGCCAGCGACCGCATTCTGGTGGTGGTGGCCGACACCGGCCGTGATCTGGTGCGTGCCTTCACCTCGGACATGATGTTCATCGACAAGTGGGGCGTGCGCGGCACGGAGCCGGGGCAGTTCGCCGAGCCACGAGGGGTGGCGATCGACCATCAGGGCAAGCTACTGGTGGTCGATGCGGCCAATCACCGCATCCAGAAGACCGAGGTCGGCACCTCCACCTTTCTCGAGAAGCCGGGAGAGACGTTGCTGGTGTTCGGCAAGCGCGGCAGCGGCGAGGGCGAGTTCGAGATGCCCACCGGGGTGGCGGTCACGCCGGCCAACGAAATCCTGGTGGTCGATACCGAGAACCACCGACTGCAGATCTTCGACGAGCGCGGCGAGTTCCTGCGCAGCATCGGCAAGAAGGGAACCGGACCCGGAGAGTTTCGGCGCCCGACCTATGCCGCCCTCGACTCGGCGGGCAACATCTTCGTCTCGGATACCGACAACAACCGCATCCAGAAGCTCGATGCCAAGGGCAATTTCGTGGCTCAGATCGGCAGCATCGGCAACCAGCTCGGCCGGGTCGCCGAGCCCAAGGGCATCGCCCTCGATGCCGCCGGCAACCTGTGGGTGGTGGATCGTCGCAACCACCGGGTGCAGAAGTTCGATGCCGAGGGCAACTCCCAGGGGGTGTTCGGCAAGCAGGGCGGGCGCGCCGGCGAGTTCAACTATCCCGAAGACATCAGCATCGACTCGAAGGGCCGGCTCTATGTCACCGACGGCATGAACGGTCGGATCCAGGTCTTCCGCCCCAACTGATTTCCCGGCCGTGAGATCGACCGGCGGGCGGTGCCGTGGGCGAGCGCCCGGAGCGGATTC
Organism: Acidobacteriota bacterium; assembly: GCA_039028635.1. Taxonomy (NCBI): domain Bacteria; kingdom Pseudomonadati; phylum Acidobacteriota; species Acidobacteriota bacterium. Next base: position 102,864 of record JBCCHV010000002.1, on the reverse strand, counting down.
GCCGGCATTCTCCATCCGAAGGGCGGCCTGTTGAAACGATCCTTGCCGCGGACGCTGTCCTTCTGGGCCATCGATCATCCGCGGTGGGTGATCGTTGCGTTCTGCCTGCTCCTGGCCCTGGCGGCCCCCGGGCTGACGCGTCTCGAGCTGCGCCTCGATGGCCGCGCTCTGGTGCCGTCCGATGCGCCGGCTTTGCTCGCTGACCAGCGAATTCAGCAGATCTTCGGAGTCCGCGACCCGCTGGTGGTGGTGATCGACACCGGACGCGCCGGGGGCATTCTGTCGGCGGACCGGCTGCGGGCGGTGCGCGAGCTGAACGGCGCCCTGGCCGGCCTCGAAGGGCTCGGTTGGGGCGCGCTCTCGAGCCTGGTGACGGAGCCGCGGGATCGGGTGGACTCGATCGACGCCTCGCCCTTCCTCTCGCCGTTGCCGGAGAGCGCCGCCGACCTCACCGAGCTCGAGCGGGACATCGCGGCCGCGGCGATTCTCACCGGGACCTTGGTCTCGGTCGATGGCGCCAGTACCGCAACCCTCGTCAAGGTTCCCGGTGGGGTCGATCGGCAGAGACTGGTCACGGCGGTGCAGAACGTCCTCGCCGAGGTCGAGCTGCCGGCGGGGACGCAGGCATTCCTGGTCGGGGCGCCGGCCGCGGAGGTCCTGCTCGGGCGCCATGTGCTAGCCGATCTGCAGCGCCTTCTGCCCCTCGCCCTGCTGCTGATGGCGCTGGTTCTGGGATGGTTCTTTCGTCGCCCCTGGGCCGTCGCCCTGGCCTTCGCCGAGGTCCTGGGCTGCCTGATCTTCACCTTCGGTTTGCTCGGCTGGAGCGGCCAGCCGATCTACCTCACGACGGCGATCCTGCCGGTGGTGCTGACCACCCTCGCCCTCACCGACGAGATCCATCTGTTGGCCGTCGGGCAGCGCATCGCCCGCCGCCGGCCGGCCGTCGCCGGTCGCTGTCTCGCCCGCGCCGTGGTGGCGGAGCTCGCCCGTCCGGTGGCGCTCACTTCATTGACCACGGCGTTGGCCTTTCTGTCGTTTCTGGCTTCGGACCTGCCGCCGGTGCGCAGCTTCGGCTCATGGGCCGCCGTCGGCGTGCTGTTCTGTCTCCTCTGGTCCCTTACGGTGACCCCGGTGTTGATGCGCCTGCTCGGCCCTCGCCGTTGGGTGGCGCCGGGAGATGGGTGGCACTTCGCCGGCTGGCGGCTGCGGGGACGCTGGCCGCTGGTAGCCGCCTTGGCGTTGCTGGTGCTGGTCGCCGGCGCTCTGCGGCTCGAGGTTCAAGACGGCTGGGTCAGTGGATTCGCCCGCGGTAGCGACTTCCGCCGCTCAGTGGAGCGCTTCAACGAGCAGTTCTATGGCGCCCATCGGTTGCAGCTTCGACTCGAGCTGCCGGCCACCGGCGGGGAAGCGCAGGACGCCAAGCCCTTCTGGGACCCCGAGGTGCTCGCCGCCGTCGAGCGCTTCGAGCGCGGACTGCGCTCCTTGCCGGCCGTGGGGGGTGTCCTCGGGCCCTACGGTCATCTCGCGGCGGTGACCCATCTCGCCCGCGGTCGGCCCGCCGGGCCGCGGGCACCTCCCGACGACGCCGAATACATCCGCCGCATGTGGCGGCGGATCGAGCTCGGCCGAGGTCCGGATCGGCGCCGCGAGATCGTCGACGACGACTATCGGCAGGGCTTGGTGACGGTGTTTCTCGGCGACGCCAACTACCGCGACACGGCGGCGGTGCTCGGCCGGGTCGACGAGCTCGCCGAGCGCGATCTGAAGCCCCTCGGTGGTCGCGTCGAGATCGGCGGCGACGTCGCCGTCAGTCAGGCGATGATCGCCGCCATCGTCGGGGGTCAGCTGAAGTCTCTGGCGCTGGCAGGGCTGGGAATCCTGCTCCTGCTGACCTGGTCGGCGGGAAGCCTTGGGCGGGCCCTGCGGGCCCTCTTGCCGGTTTCCTTGGCGGCGCTGGTCAGTCTCGGCGTGATGGGCTGGTGCGGCATCCCGATGGGCGTGGCGACCTCCATGTTCTTGGCCCTCAGCCTGGGGGTCGGAGTCGATTTTTCGGTCCATTTTATGGCGCGTGAGCGGGCCCACGGCAGTCGGCAGGCGGCGCGGGCCGCTATCGCTCCGGCGGTGCTGCTGGACGCCTTGGCTCTGGGGCTCGGCTTCGGACTGCTGGGCCTCTCGCAAGTGCCCGCCAACTCCCGCCTCGGCCTGCTGGTGGCCCTCGCCATGGTGACCGCCGCCGGGGTGACCCTGGTCGGCTTCCGTGGAGAGGAAAAAAGGCGTCTGCCATAATCGCCGCAAATGCTGTTCAGTCGATATCAGGAGGCCGGAAGGGCGTCCTCCCTCGCCGCTGCGCTCGTCCTTTGAATCTCGAAGTCTGAGGAGGTCTCGATGCAAGTACCGGTTCCGGAGCAGTTTTCGCAGTACATGCCCTTGGTGGTGCAGATCGCCACCGCTCTGGCGATTTTCATCGTCGGCTGGATCGCTTCGAAGTGGGCCCGGGCGCTCGCCATGCGGGTCATGCGCAAGAGCAACGTGGACGAAGCGCTGGCCCGTTTTCTCGGTGCCATCGTCCAGTACGCCGTCCTCGCTGCGGCGGTGATCACTTCCCTCGCCAAGGTGGGAGTGGAAACCACCAGCCTGGTGGCCCTCTTGGCCTCCGCCGGCCTGGCCGTCGGTCTCGCCCTCCAGGGCACCCTCGGACACTTCGCGTCGGGCGTGATGGTGCTGTTCTTCCGGCCCTTCGATCTCGGCCATCGCATCACCGCCGGCGGCCACACCGGGGCGGTCAACGACATCGGCCTGTTCGCCACCACCCTGGTGACTCCCGACAACGAGAAGATCATCATCCCCAACGGCGAGATCACCGGTGGCAGCATCGTCAACTTCTCCGAGCGGGGCAAGCTGCGCGCCAATATCTCGATCGGCGTCGCCTACGGCACCGATGTCGACCGCGCCATGGCGGTCATGATCAGGGCCTGCCAGAGCTGCGACAAGGTGCTCGACGATCCTGCGCCGTCGGTGGCCTTCGATGGCTTCGGTGCTTCGTCCCTCGACTTCCTGGTGCGTCCCTGGAGCTTGCCGGACGACTTCCCGGGAATGCACCACCAGGTGCGGCTGGCCCTCAACCGCGAGCTCGAGGCCGCCGGTATCGAGATTCCCTTCGATCAGATGGTGCTCCACAAGGTCGACTGAGGCCAACCGCAAGCTCCCACTCCCCGGGCGGAGCGCCGGTCGACGGCGCTCCGCCGCCCGCTTTGCGCCGCGGTTTCGGCGCGCCCCTTTCGAGTCCTCGGCGAGTCCGCCAGCAGGGACCTCTCGCACTCTGCGAGAGCCGAATTCCAGGGGTTTGTCGTCTTGACAAACCGGACTGAATTGGTCCAATATAAAAGCTCATCTATTGAGACGTCGTCTCAATAAGGCCGTGATCTGCCCTCGCTGGATTGCTCTCTGCGAGGCTGGGAGGTGAGAGTCGCGGCGATCTTCGAAGATGGCGGTGGCTTGTCCGTTTCTGGCGAGAAAGCCAGGTCCATCGCCGGTTTGAGAACCGGGTGCCGCACCCGCGGGGCTCGGGTCTCGGAGGAATGTGAAATGCGCCGTTTCATCGATCCGACGCGCTTTTGGGGAGCCCTCGGGGCTTCGCTCCTGATGCTGCTACTAGTGCTGATTCCCGTCACCTCGGTGGTGGCGGAAGAACTCTCCGAGGAGTCTGGCGACGAAGCCGAGGTCGGTGAGGAGGCCGCTCAGGGGCAGGGAACTTTTCTCGACACGGTGACGGTCACCGCCAGCCTTTCCGAGCGGACCATCGCCGAGACTCCTGGACAGGTCGACGTCATTGCCGCCGATGAGATCGAGAATCTCGGCCACACCAACGTCGCCGACCTGGTCAAGTACACGCCGGGCGTCTACGTCGACGGCGACGTCACTCGCCTCGGCCTCAGTGGATTCAACATTCGGGGTATTGGTGACAACCGCGTGCTGACCCAGGTCGATGGCGTTCCGACCGCCGAGCAGTTCGACTTCGGTCCTTTCAGCGTCACCCAGTACAGTGTCGACCTCGACTCTCTGGAGAGCGCCGAGATCGTGCGCAGCGCCGGCTCGGCTCTCTACGGGAGCGATGCCCTCGGCGGCGTGGTCGCCCTGCGCACCCGCAGCCCGCGCAGCTATCTCGCCGGCCAGCCGCAGTACTTCGGCTTCAAGGCCGGCTATGACGGTCGCGCCAGCGAGTTCGCCGAGACGCTGGTCTTTGCCCGCGGCACGGACCGCTGGCAGGGCTCGATTCTCTACAGCCGCCGCGATGGCGAAGAGCTCGACAACCAGGGTGAGAACGGGGCCCAGAACTTCACCCGCACCCAGCCGAATCCGATCGATCGTCAGCAGGACAACGTCCTCGCCAAGCTCGGCCGCACTTCCGACAGCTCGCAGCTCGACTTCACCGTCGAGTGGTTCCAGAGCGAGGCCGACACCGAGATCCTGAGCTCCCGCCGGCCGGCGTCGCCGTTCAGCGCCGCGACCATCGACTCCGATGCCGTCGATACGCAAGATCGCCTGCGCTTCAGCGTCGAGCAGAGCTTCGTGCTCGACACCAGCTGGATCGACTCCTTGCTCTGGCGCGGCTACTGGCAGGATGCCGAGACCGATCAGAACACCACTTCGGTGCGCCTGCCCAGCCAGCGGGAGGCCGATCGCAGCGGCCTCGTGGCCTTCGACCAGCAGACCTACGGCTTCGATGTCGAGGCGCGCACCGGTTGGGGCGCCGGCGACCAGAACCTGCTGACCTACGGTGTCTCGCTGCGTCGCGACAGCTTCGATCAGCTGCGCGACCGGGAGGAGTTCTTCCGCGACACCGGCGCTCCGGTGCCGACCACTCTCGCCTTCCCGACGAAGTACTTCCCGGAGAGCGATGTCGACGAGCTCGGTGCCTTCCTGCAGGCTGAGATCGAGCTCTTCGAGGGCCGCCTGCGCCTGATCCCGGGCGTGCGCTTCGACAGCTACGATCTCGATGCGGACCAGAACGACACCGTCTTCTTGGCCGGCAACCCGGGCACTCCCGCTCCCGTCGACCTGACCGAAGATTCGGTCTCGCCGAAGTTCGGTGCGGTGCTCGGCTTGGGCGACAGCCTGTCCCTCTTCGCCCAGTACGCCGAGGGTTTCCGGGCGCCGCCGATGAGCGCCGTCAACAACGGTTTCACCAACCAGGGCGGTGGCTACCGCACCCTGCCGAACCCGGATCTCGAGTCGGAGACCAGCCAGAACATCGAGCTCGGCTTCCGTGGCTCCTACTCTCGTGGCAGCTTCAGCATCGTGGCCTACGAGAACACCTATGAAGACTTCATCGACACCGTCTTCCTGGGCTTCAACCCGCAGGTCTTCCTGGTCGAGTTCCAGCCGCAGAACGTCGATGACGTCGAGATCTCCGGTCTCGAGCTCGCCGGTGAGCTGCGCTTCGGCGACAACTGGCTGCTGCGCGGTGCTTACACCCAGACCGAGGGTGACAACACGACCATCGACGAGCCCCTCGAGTCGATCGCGCCCGATTCGCTGGTTGCCGGTCTGCGCTATTCGGCCGATCGCTGGGGAGTCGAGGGGACGGCCACGGTAACCTCCAAGAAGAGCGCCGAGGATCTGCCGTCCACTTCGACCCGTTTCCAGGCCCCCGCCTACGAGGTCTTCGACCTGGCGGCTTGGGTGCGGCTGACGGATCGACTCTCGCTGCAGGCCACGGCGTGGAACTTGAGCGACGAGACCTACTGGATCTGGGCCAATGCCCGGGGCCAGAACGAAGGCTCGGCGACGCTCGATCGTTTCACCAGTCCGGGCCGCAATTTCGGTTTGCAGTTCCGGATGGAATTCTAGGAGCGAGGTGATCCCATGCAAGCTCGACTCTGTCGCTGGCTTTTGATCGCTGTCGCCGTCGAGGCGGTGTCGTTCGTGGCCTATGGTGCTGCTCTCGAGGAGCTGCCGCCGGTGCCCGTCGCCGTGGCCAGCTTTGGTGCCGCCGTCAACGGTGATGGCCTTTATGTCTATGGCGGTCACATCGGCGAGGTCCATCAGCACTCGGTGTCCGACCTGTCCCACGCCTTCTACCACCTCGATCTGCGCCAGCCGCAGAACGGCTGGCAGAAGGTGGGCGACGTGCAGGGCTTGCAGGGATTGCCGATGGTCTCCCACGGCAACGACGTCTGCCGCGTTGGCGGTATGGAGGCGCGCAACGCCAAGGGAGATCCCGAAGACATGTACTCGCTGCCCTCGATACGGTGCTACGACACCGTTGCCGGGAGCTGGCGAGACCTCCCGCCGATGCCGCAGGGTCGGTCTTCCCACGACGCCGTCGTGGTGGGTGATCAGCTCTTCGTCGTCGGCGGCTGGCAACTCCGCGGCAAGGACGACAAGCCCCTCTGGCTCGATCAGATGGCGGTGCTCGACCTGAAGGCGGAGATGCCGGCTTGGCGTTACATTCCGCAGCCCTTCGAGCGCCGCGCTCTGGCGGTGGCGGCGGCGGACGGCAAGGTGTTCGCTTTCGGCGGCCTCGGTCGCGATGGCACTAGCCGGCGCGTCGACGTTTTCGACATCGACACGGAGACCTGGGCGGAAGGCATGGAGCTGCCGAAGATGGCCGGCAACCTGAAGGGCTTCGGCGTCTCCGCCTTCGGGGTCGATGGCAAGGTCTACCTCTCCGGCGCCGATGGCGCCGTGCACGCCCTCGATGGCGCCAGCCTCGAGTGGGAGGAGAACCTCGGCGAGATCAAGAAAGAGCGTTTCTTCCATCGCCTGGTGCCCTACGGTGACCACCTGCTGTTCGTGGGTGGTGCCTCCTTCAACGGCCACCTCGCCAATGTCGAAGCTCTCGACCGCACCCAGTTGGTGAGCGCCGCGTCGATGGCGCTGGCGAAGGCTTCCGGCGTCTGGCCCGGCTTCCGCGGTCGCGGGGATGGCCGGGTCGACGGTGGTGAGATGCCGGTCCACTGGTCGGCGGAACAGAATTTGGGCTGGCGCTTGTCTCTGCCCGGCTACGGTCAGTCCGCTCCGGTGGTGTGGGGCGAGACGGTTTATGTGACCTCGGCCGTCGGTGATGAGAAAGAGACGCTGGTGATGACGGCGGTCGATCTCAACAGCGGCGAAATCCTCTGGCGGCGACGCTATCCGGCGAGTCAGAAGATCGAAGCTTCGGAGATGGTGAGCCGCAGCGCCCCGACTCCGACGGTCGATGCCGAGCGGGTTTACGCTTTCTGGGAGAGCGGTGATGTCGTCGCCCTCAGTCACGATGGCGAGACCCTGTGGAAGCGCTCCCTGACCAACGACTATGGTCCGTTCGAGGGCAATCACGGTCTGGCGAGCTCGCCTTTGCTCACCGACGACGGCCTGATCGTCCAGGTGACCCACGGCGGTCCTTCTTACTTCGTTGCTCTCGATCCGGCGACGGGCGAGAACCGCTGGAAGGTGGATCGTCCGTCGAAGACCGCCTGGACGACGCCGATCGAGCTCGCCGACGGCATCGTGCTGTCGAGCGCCGCCGGCCGGGTCGAGGCCTTCCGGTCCGAAGACGGCGAGGTGCTGTGGTCCGTCAACGGCATCGAGAAGAACCACGTTCCGTCGGTGGTGGCGAGCTCTGGGCTGGTGGTGGCGGCGAGCTCCGAGACCGGTCAGAGCCTGGCCTTCCGGCGTGACGATTCCGGTGCCGTCGAGCACGATTCCATTCTCTGGCGGGCCGACGGCGTCGCTTCGGGCTTCGGCTCGCCGGCGATTCAAGGCCCTTGCGTCACCTTCGTCAACAAGGCCGGAGTCCTCAACTGTCTCGACCCGGACACCGGTGAGTCGAAGTGGAAGCATCGCCTGGCGTCTTCTTGCTGGGCTTCGCCGGTGCTCGCCGGGGATCGGGTCTACTTCTTCACCAAGAAGGGCGATACCGCGGTCCTCGAGCTGGGCGACGAGGGACCGACCGTCGTCGCCGAGAACTCCTTGCCGATCGATGGCACGGTCTACGGTGTGGCGGCCGTACCCAAGGCGTTCGTCATTCGCACCGGCACCGAGATACTCCGTATCGGTGGCTCCGAAGGCGGAGCGCCGACTCAAACCGCGTCCGTTACCTCGGAAAGCGCCAAGCGCTGAGGGGAGGACGCCTCCATGTTCCATGGGATCCACGACGACCGTCCGGGCGGGGCCTTCGCTCGCCTGGGTTGCTTTGCTGGATTCTCTTGGTTGGCCCTGCTGTTGATCATCATCGGCGGCTGGCTGGCGAGCTCGCCGGCCAGCCCGACCTCCGCAGAGGGATCTGCCGTCCTGAGTGAGGCTTTGTCCGGCAGCACCGAACCCGGTTGCGCCTTGCAGACGCCTCGCTTCGAAAGTGAACCTTCGGGATGACTCGCTCGTCCCGGCACCGATCGTCTTTGCTAGTTCGAAAGGAACGACGGACCGATGACCACCAAGGGCTGCAATCCGTTGGATTCGTGCCAGGAGATGTGCTTTCGTTCCGGCAAAGGGACGATGTCGCGCTGCCTGGATTGTGGGTGTTGGGAGATGGAGTATGGGAACTTTCGCCTGTCGCTGGACTCGGATGGCGCGTCGAGCCTGTTGATCGAGGTGGATCGACTCCTGGAGCAGGTCGACCGTGGAATCAACCCCGACCAGAAGATCTTTTTCCGCGTCGGAGCCACCGGAGTTCGGTTCGTGCTGCCCGCCGCCGAGCTTGGTCACCTGCGAGCCCTGCTGGGCGCCACGCAAGGGGAGCTCATTCCTCTCGAAGGGTTGGCGAACTGATGCCGGCTCCCAAGGCTGCAGGCTCCGTGGCGGGTCTATACCTCGGTTTCGGGGTCGTTTCGCTGGTGCTCGTGCTGTTCTGGGTGTTCGCCCTGCTGGTGGCCTGACGGCGGACTCGCGCGGGCCTTTCTTCGCGCCTCGTCCCGCGCAGGCAGCGAACCACTCCCCGTCCCTCGACTGGAAGTACAATGGCGAGTCGGCTCCCGGTCGGAGTGGAGCCATGGACACGAATCCACGAGGAGTCTCTCCCTATGCGCTGCACCAAAATCCTTGCACTCCTGGGCTGCCTGTCTCTGCTTTCGACGGCGGCCTGGGCGAAAAAGAACAATCCCAATATCGCTCTGGTCTACAGCCCGACGACGGCGGTGGCGGAAGCCTCCTCGACGCCCAGCTCGGCAATGCGCGGCGTCTCGGTGGCGCTGCTGCTCTCCGATGAGCGTGCCAGCGAGAACGATCGTCACCTCGGCAGTCGCACCGACGATGACGACCGTCGCTTCGACCTGCAGGCGACCAACGACGTCATCAAGTTCCTCGAGGATTCGCTCGAGAAGCAGGCGCGCCAGTGGGGTTACTCGGTGGCCGACGCCGGTGACGCCGGCGTGGTGTTGGTGGGGCGGGTGATGCAGTTCGAGGTCGAAGAGACCAATCAGGCGGTCGGCGCCAGCTACAACGCCGAGTGCACCATCGAGCTAGAGCTCCGGGACCGTGCCGGCAAGAGCCTGTGGTCGAGCTCGGTGTACGGCGACGCCAGCCGTTACGGCAAGAAGTTCAGCTCTGAGAACACCAACGAGGTGCTGAGCGATGCCCTTTCCGAGGCTTTCGCCCAGGGTCTCAACGATGCCGCCCTACGCGATGCTTGGGGCGGTGGCGAGCAGGCTGCCGGGGGGCGCTCTGGAAGCGGCAAGCCGGCGGCGCCGATGACTCCGGAAAAGGCCCTGTCGGAGGTCGAGAGCCTGATGGCCAAAGACTTCGGCGAAGAAACCCTGATCGACTACCTCAAGGGCCGGCGCCTGACCCGCGCCATGGGAGCGGATGATCTGGCCAAGTGGAAGGACGCGGGAGTCCCGGAGTCGGTCATCCGGGTGGCGGCGACCTTGCGGGTCGAGTAGCCGCTGGAAGGTTTCGGCTCGCCGGCGTGGCTCGGTGAGCGACTGGAGAACGTTCTAAGCCGGGGCTCGAGCCCCGGCTTTTTCGTGTCCGCGTCGCCGCTAGCCCGACGTTCTCACCAGATCTCTTGGCGAAAGGTCGAAGGTTGCTGAAGATGCAAGGCATCGGCCGGTGCCGCGACGACGCCGTACTGGACGTACTGCGAGGAGTGTAGCCGGCCGATAACGCAGCAGATTCTGTGACCTACGGCCTTGTAGCCGAGAGCTGGTGAGAAGGTCGGGCTAACCGCGACCGACCGTCTGGAAGGCCCACTCACGACCGAGGTCGCCCTTCATGGCGAGATGGATCCACAGGATGGCGAGATTCTCGAGAGCCGCCGCGTTGCGCAGTGGACCCGCATCGAGGGGGACGAATCCGGCGCCGGAGATCAGCTTGGCGAGCTGCTCCTTGGCGGCTACGTCGTCGGCCGCGAGATGCACCTGGGTGGCGAAGCCGTGGGCCAGCTCCGGGTGCCGCATGAGCTGGGCTCCCATGGTCGAGAATCCCTTCACCCAGCGGGCCAGCGGGTGGCCCTTGGCGAGCTCGGCCGCCATCGAGCCGGCCGGTGGCGGATCCCACGCCGGGCTACCATCGGCGAAGCTCACCGGATTGGTGCAGTCGACGACGATCTTGCCGGCCAGGTCGATGCCTTCCAGGGCCGCGACGGCAGCCTCGTGGGGCACCGCGAGGAAGACGACCGGAGCGGCGGCGCAGGCGGTGGCGATGTCGATGGCCCGAGCCTTTTCACCGCAGCGCGCCAACAGCGCCGAGACGTCGCGGCCGGGCCGGACTCCGAAGACGATCTGGTGACCCGTCTCGGCGAAGCGCTCGCCAAGCGCCGCTCCGACGCTGCCCACTCCGACAATCGCGAGTGAATCCATGTCTTAGGGGCCGCCGCCGAGGGCGGTCAGGGGATCCCACTCGATCTTGTCGTAGTCCGCGGGAGCGCCGTAGGCGTTCGCTGGAGCCTCCCCTTCGCGGATCGAGATCAGCTGCTCGGCGAAGGTGAAGACGTTGCCGCCAAGATCGTAGGTGGTCTCGTTGAGAACCGGAAAGCCGGGGACCTTCTCGAGCTTCTCGACGACCGCCTTGCCGCCCGGCTGCATGGTGGCAATGCTCATGGTGAGATCGCGGAAGGGCTCGAGGTCGAGATCGAGATCGGCCATCCACAACTTCGAGGTCACCGCCATGCCCATCGGGTTGGTGATCTCGAGGTCGTAGCGCCGGCCTTTCCACTCACCGACTGCCTGGGTCTCCTCGGAAGGGGACACGGCGACCTCGAGATCGAACATCGCGGCCATCGACTTCATCTCTTCGGGCAGCATCGCGAGGACGTCGATCGGCAGGGCGATGCGGCTGAAGCTCTTGGCTTGGTGGTTGACCACCAGGAGCTCGTTGGCCGCCTTTTCCAGCACGATGGTGGTGCGTCCGTCGGCCCGGCTGACGCGGTCCTTCCCGATCCAGATCTCGATTTCGGAGGGGTTTTCGTTCTCACCCTGCTGGGTGCGCTCGAGGGTCAGCAGGGTGTCCGCGGCGACCGGGACGGCAAAGGCCAGCAGGCACGCGACGGCGACGAGTTGAGAGCTTCTGAGGATCCGCTGGATCATGGGGGTGATTCTCCTTCCGGCAGCAGTGGTTGATTCCCTGAGAATGGAAGCAGGAACCGTGCCGGTGGTTACGTTCTTGGCGGTCCCGGGGTTCGATGCCAGAATAGAACCCAGCGGAGGGAATTTCGACCTTCGCAAAGGAGAGTTTGCCATGCCCCTTTACGAGTATGCCTGCAGCGAGTGTCGCCACAGCTTCGAGGTGCTTCAGCGAATCGGCGACGACGGCGAGGGTTTGAGCTGTCCGCGCTGCCGGGCCGACAGCGTACAGCGTCAGCTCTCCACTTTCGCTGCTCATGGCGGCAGCGGCTCTTCGCAGGAAGCAGCGGGCTGTGGCGAACCGGCCTGCGGCGCCGGCGCCGGCTTCACTTGAGGCTAGGCGAGCGGCCCGGGCGGTCGCATCGTCAATTTTCTTCGCCTGCCGGTGGCGCTTCCGCCTCGCGCCGGTAGCGCTCCAGGTCCACTACCGTATCGATGTCTTGCCAACACCGGTGGAGCTCGGTGGGTGGCTCCAGCAGCGCGACGCCGTCCCCTTCGGCGAGCGCCCGGGGGCCGTGCCGGCCGGTGGCGGCGAGGTCTTCCAGCAGCGCCGCTGCCGATGGCTCGTAGAGGGCGAGCAACGGCTGCACTTCGCGCGGATCGCCGGTCATCGGCAGGATGGCGCGGCGCGCCGGCCGTCGCTCGCTGATCAGCCAGTCCACCGCCTCGGGACGCACCGCCGGGTGATCGCAGGGAGCGAAGATCCAGCCGTGGTCCGGGCGCCTTCGGAAGGCGGTGAGCATGGCCGCCAGCGGGCCGCGCAGGTCCTCTGCGGCAGGATCGTCGGGCCATTGTGGCAGGGCCTCGAGGGCGGGCGGCACCGGCCCAGCACCCAGCAGAACACATTCCCCGACGCGGCCCGCGAGGGCGCGATACGCCTGTTCCGCCAAGGAAACGCCGGCGACTTCCGCCAGTTGTTTGGGGCGGCCGAAGCGGCGGCTGGCACCGCCGATCAGAAGGCCCGCGGCCAGGGGAGGGAAGGAGCTCACGAAGGTGAGCCCGAGGCGCTCTTCTTGCGAATGTAGAGGCGCTTCTCCACTTGCGCGACGAGCTCGCCTTGGTCGTCGAGGACCTCGGCCACAAAGGTCGGCTCGACCTTGTCGGCCGACTCCGCCTGCTGCCGCAGCTCCTCGACCTGATCGCCGGTGATGCGGAAATGAGCCTCGACGGTGCCCTTCCCCGGACGGACGAAGCGGACCTCGGCGGCCTTGTCCCACACGATGTAGTCGCGGCCCAGGCGCTGCGCCAGGATGAGCACGAAGAAAGGGTCGCACATCGAGTAGAGGGAGCCGCCGTAGTGGGTGCCGAAGTAGTTTCGGTTCCACCAGTGCAGCTTCATGCGCACCCGAATCGACCCCTCCGCCGGTCGCATCTCGGTCACCCGGATACCGGCGCCGACGAAGGGCGGATAGAAGTTGATGGCCTTGAGCCGGAGGCTCTGGAGCCAGGTGCGCCGGCGGCCCACGTCCGGTGCTACGCCGCGCTCAGGCCGCGCAGCATCTCGACGAAGGCGTCGCGCTGGGCGGCGAGGGTGGCGTCGGGGCCGGTGGCCTTGAAGAACCACGGGCCGCCGGGGCCTTCGATCACCGCCGCCAGCATGCGGAAGTTGGGCTGCCGCTCGGTCGGTCCGACCCCCATCGTGCTCGGCAGCATGGTGCCGGCGACATCGAGCCAAGTGACGCGCAGGCCGTTGCTCTCGAAAGTCTCACGACGCGGCTGATCGCCGGGCGCCATCTCCATCTGGCCGATCCAGCGCGTCAGGTTGGCCTCCACGCTGCCGCCCTGGCCGGGGAAGTGGAACATGGCGATCTGGCCCGGCCCGGCCTCGCCGGGAATCGAGGCCTGCATCTGCCGCATCGGAGAGCTCGGAGTCTCCTCGGTCCAGTCCGCCGGCAGGTCGACCGTCAACTGGCCGCTGCCACCGCCAGAGTCGGCAGGCGAACCGCCGCCGCCGCGGGTCGTGATCGGGCCGATCGGTTCCGGCGTGCCGCCGCCATCGGAAGTACCGGCCGACGCCGGCGAAGCACCCTCGCCGCCACTACAGGCGACGAGGATCAGAGCGAGGGTGATCAGGGCCAGAGCGCGCATTGTGCGGTCCTTTCTCACGTTGGTTGGGCTCGCGTGGAGCGGGGCTCGAGGTCGGGTTGGAAAGTCCGGCGAGGCCGCTGTTCAGGCCCCGGAAGATTGGCCTTCGATTCTATCTGACGGAAGCGGCTCCCGGTTCAGCGTCTTGATCGGCCGGGGCTCAAGGCGATGTTGACAGAGAGCTGTTCCGGCTCCGAGCCGATCTGGGGCTTGGGGAGAGGGGGCTCAGCGGTCCCGAGACGGGTTTCCTTGCCTAAGGACCGCTGAACGACCACCGGCCCGTACCCCCGGACTCGAAGCCGTCGACGAAAATCAGGTCTGGCTGCAGGGCATCGTCGATCCCATTGCCGTCGCTGTCGACGAGCTCGTGAGCTCCCACGTCACAAGAGTCGTCGGCGTTGCCGGAGCTGGAATGGTCGAAGGGCCGCAGGAAACCACGGACGTCTCGGGTTGCTGAGGAAATCGCACAGCTCCCCTGGTCTAGAGCCGGACTCCCGAGGGAAACGGCGTGGACCGGTAGGCACGAACCGTTCGGCAATGGGGTCGTACAGCCGAGCTCGGCGAGGGGAGCAAGCAGAGGATCGACGCCGACCTGGTCATGGGTGGCGGCGAAGGTGCAATTGCCCGGGGTTTGAACCAGATTGTGGCCCAAACTTCCGATCGGAGCGCTGGTGTGGCAGTCCTCAGCCGTCGGAGACCCTCCGCCGCTGGTGCGCGAGTTGCCGGCGAGAGCTGTATTGTCGATCGCAGTGGAAGAGGTGATCGCGATCCACAAACCGCCGCCTTCGGCGGTGCCTCCGCCTCCGTCTCCTAATCCTCCCAGCACTCTGTTCTCGGTGAGAGTACTGTGGCTGAGCTGAAGTTGGACCCTGCCTTCGATCGCTCCGCCAAAGGCCAGACCTCCGGTACCTCCGCCGCTACTGTCGCCGCCCCGCGCCTCGTTGTCCGTCAAGGTCATCGCTCTCAGGGTCGTCGATCCGGCGACGGTGAGGCCGCCACCGCTGGCGTCTCCACCGGCTCCTGAGGTCGCGTCGCCGCCGCGGGCCCGATTGCTGGCGACCGTCGCGTCCTCGAACCAGGATCCGGCATTGACCAGGGCCGCACCGCCCAACGCAGCCCCACCCACGACTCCGTCACCGCCGCGGGCGAGGTTCCCGAACCAGTAGCTTCTCGTCAGCTCGACGGCGTTGGTGAAGAGGCCACCTCCCTGGGCACGACCGGCTTCGCCCAGGTCACTGCTTCCGCCCACTGCTTGATTGCCGTCGAAGATCAATCCACTCCAGCTTCCCGAGTTGTCGAGCTTGAAGACCGCTCCCCCCACCGCCAAGCCGCCGAACCCGCTTCCTCCGTGACCGCCTCTCGCCAGATTGGCGTGGAACGAAGTCTCCGAGACGTTTGGGACCTCCCAGGCATAAAGCGCTCCCCCGAGTCCGGAACCACCACCGGTCGCGCCGGCACCGCCCAGGGCTTGATTCTGTGAAAACGTACAGCCTGCGATCGTTCCGAGAGCGTCGAGAGCCGCGAAGATGGCACCTCCGTGAGCATCTCCGTCTGGGCCTGAGGCCGCCGTGTTGTGGGAGAACCCGGAATCGATCAGCATCGCGGGCTGTCCCGCCCCGGAAGCGAGGAAGAGGGCACCACCGGAGCCCGCTGCCGAGTCCTGGATTGCGCGCGCATGGTTGTTTTGGAATTCCGAGTCGGCGATCGTCACTCCACTCCATTGAGAGGCGGCGTGGATGGCGCCGCCACGAGCGATGCTGTCGCTGGAATCGGCCTGCGCGACGTTGTTTTCGAACAGACAACCCGAAGCCTCGATGGCGGCACCGAGATCCAAATGGATGGCACCGCCGAGCTGAGCGCACCCGCCCCGTAGGGTCAGTCCTTCGAGAACCAAGCGACCGCCCGAGACGATATTGAAGAGACGGAACTGGTCGCTGCCATCGGCTACGCAAGGAAGAGAGGCATCCCGCTCGACGACGACGGCGGCGCCGGCCCTCAAGATCACCTCCGAGGCGATGTCGGGAAGGCCGGCATGCTCGCCGCCGAGATTCGAAGAGCCTGCCGTATCTGCGGCAGTCAAGGTCACGTCGACGTCCAGCCGGATCGTCTCGACCCCACCGGCGCCATGGCAGTTACCCTGATCCAGATTGGCATTGGCGGACTCGATGGCATCCTTCAAAGTACAAGCACCGTCCACCACGATCGTTCCTCCAAAGAAGTCGACCGAAAGCAAGAAGGTGTCCGAAACGGTGAGCCCACCCGGATCCGTTGCGGTCACCATGACCAGATGAGGCGAAGCGCCGACGTCGCCGAGGGTTGGAGTTCCGGTGATGACGCCGGCCGGAGAAAGGGTCAGAGAATCGGGCAGCCCCACTGCCTCGAAGCTCAACGTCTGCATCTCTTCGTCGGCAAAGCTGCCGGCGACCTCGATGTTCACCGCCACGCCAGTGTCGACCGTTTGGTCGGCGATCGGTGAGCTCACCACCGGGGGGTCGTTGATCTCGATGGAGGACGACGAGATGTCGGCTTGAAACTCGAGCACCAGAGGCGTGTCGTTTGCCGCCATCTCGCCGGACGAGGAAGCGCTGGTGACGTGGCTGACCTGGAAGGTCTCCGGCGTCGCTGTGGTAGCAGAAGGCGAGATATCGGCAGCGAGCCACCACGACTGATCCGAGCCATGGGCCAAGAGCACGTGAGGGTCGCCGTCGATCATCGTCAAGGTCAACACGCCGTTGGTCAGAGCGAAAGGTGCTCCTTGGGTGAAGAACAGGGTGTCGTCGGTGGTGGGTTCGAAGATCGCGTCCCCATCGTCGCGAAAGAGCATCAAAGAGTCGACTAGCGCGTTCAGCTCCGAGTCACTCAGGGGGTCTCCCTCAGTTTCTTCGAACTTCAACTCCAAGGTCGCCAACTCGGCGGCCTCGTCTCCTAGCCTTCCGCGATGGACCCCATCGATGCGCAGGAGTGCCAGATCGTCAGTCCCGTCGTTGGGTGTCGGTGAGGTCACGGCGTCCAAGGTTGGCAGGGCGAAGTGGCCACCGCGATTCTCCCACCAGGCGACTCGATTACCGCCACCTACCGCCAAGAGATCAGGAATGCTGTTGCCGTCGAGGTCGCCCACGGCGAGGTCGAAAGACCCTGCAAAGTTGCTGTCGACGATCTGCCGGTTCCAAATGGAACCGTCCCCTTCGACGTTTTCCCACCAGATCACGCCACCATTGGTCCCGGAAGCGCCCAGCACATCTTCATCGCCATCGCCGTCCAGGTCCTCGGCGGCCACGGTAAAGGCGCCTTCGAAGTTGAGATCGATATCTCGGCGGGACCAGGCGGAGCCGTCTCCCATCGTGTTCTCCCACCAAGTGATGGCGTCCTCGTGCTGGGCAGCGCTCAAGATATCGATATCTCCGTCGCGGTCGATGTCGGCAGCGGCGACCGACGACGCCCCGTCGAGGTCGCGAATCAGGTCGCGGTGAACCCAGACGGAGCCGTCTCCCGCCGTGTTCTCCCACCAGGCGATGTCGTCCCCGTGAGCGGCAGCTCCCACCAAGTCGATGTCCCCATCGCGGTCGATGTCTGAGGCGAGGACCGAGGCTGCGCCATCGAAGTCGAGGGCAATGTCGTGGCGGGTCCAGACGGAGCCGTCTCCCAGTGTGTTCTCCCACCAGGCAATGTCGTCGGCCCAGAGGGCCATGGCGATGATGTCGAGATCGCCGTCTCGATCGAGGTCTGCAGCTTGTGCGTCCCAGGCGGCTCGGAAGCCCGTCGCGACCTGATGTCGAATCCAAGACGTACAGTCTCCCGCCGTGTTCTCCCACCAATCCACGGCGTTCGCATGAAAGGCCGCTCCCAGGGCGTCGAGATCGCCGTCGCCGTCGAGGTCCGCCGCGGCCACCGAACGAGCTCCCAGAAATCCCCCGTCGATGGTCGTCTTCGTCCATGCGGTTCCGGTTCCCGAGGTGTTCTCCCAACAGGCGACCTCGTCGCGGAGCTCTGCAGCGGTCAGAACGTCGAGATCACCGTCCCCGTCGATATCTGCGGTGGTCACAGAAGACGCCCTCTGAAGACCGGTGCCGATCGTGCGCTCATCGGGAAAAACGGCACTCCTATGCGGGGTTCGGTTCTCCCACCAACCGACGACATCGTCCCGCCTCGATGCTCCAGCCAGATCGAGATCGCCGTCCCCGTCGAGGTCTGCTGCGAGCAGCTTGAACCCGTCCCCAGGGCCCAAGAATCGTTCGGTCCACGCGGAGCCGTCGCCGTTCGTGTTCTCCAGCCAGACGGCGAGATCCCTCCCGTCGGTCAGGACGTCGAGATCGCCATCGCCGTCGAGGTCCGTCGTGCTGATGGCGCGCCCGTCGAGCATCGAGATCGGGATGAGCTGCTCGGTCCACGCGGAGCCATCGCCGGCAGTGTTTTCCCACCACGCAGCACCCGGGCTGATACTCGTTCGCAGGAGATCGAGGTCGCCATCGCCGTCCAGGTCGGCGATCGCCACGCTGGCGGTATTGCCGGTGTCCAGGATGTGCTCGCACCAGTCGGCGGGGCAGGGGCCCGCACCGTCCAGATCGTTCTCGAACCAACTGAACTCGCCGCCGCCCTCGCCGGTACCACCCAAGATGTCGGTGTCCCCGTCCCCGTCCAGGTCTGCCAGTGCGACTGCCTGGGCTCCTTCGAAGTCGGGATCGACGATGTGTTGGGTCCAGTTCGAACCGTCCCCGGGGTTCTCGTACCAGACGACAGCGTCACCGGCGCGCAACATGCCGACCACGTCGAGGTCACCATCGCGGTCGATGTCGGCCAGGGCCACTGCATTGGCGCCGAATGCAGAGCCATCCACGGTGTGCTCGCAAAAATCGCCACCGCAGGCGGCCCCGGAACCGAGATCGTTCTCCCACCAGAGGATCGCGCTGGAGAAAAAGGCGGCGCCCACGAGGTCAGCGTCGCCATCACCGTCGAGGTCACCGACGGCGACACCCCGAGCCAGGTCGAAATCGAGCTCGAGATCATGGCGGCTCCAGGCGGAGCCATCGCCGGCAGTGTTCTCCCACCAAGCCACGTCATCGGCTATCTCTGCTGAGCCGAAAAGGTCGAGGTCGCCGTCGCCGTCCAAATCGGCAACGCCGAGGTCAACGGCACCATCGAAGGGATCTTCGATCGCGGAAAAGCCACCGAAGGGTACCTCTGCCGCCATGGCTGGCAGGGCCAACCCAAGGACAACGGCGGTGAGGAGGAGGACGAAGAGAAGCTCTTCCTGATGATCGATCCGGTATCGCATTCGTGGCTCTCCTGGTTCCAGAAAGGCGATTCAGCCTTCTGCCCGGTAGAGCGCAGGATCCCGAATTTCGGTCTCAGGAAGGGCCCGATCCGTCTCGTACGTGCCACGTTACCTCGCGCGAAAGCTACTAGGTCACCGAGCACTGCCGGGTTCGACGAGCGGGTGGCAGGGATCCCATCAGGTGGAGGCGCCGAACCTCGAAGAGGGAGGCGCCTGCGGATTCCCAAGGCCGTGAATTGGCCCATCTGGAGAGGGTATTGGAGCCAACAGGGAATCGCCGTGAAGCGACCTCGTCAGAGGGAGCTGCCCACCGCATCTCCGTCGGCAGTACTCGTGCCATTTGGAGAAGGAATTTGGAGCAGAAGGGAATCGCCGTGAAGCGACCCCGTCAGAGGGAGCCACCGAGTGGATTCCAAGCGGAACTTCGAGAGCCTGATGGTGAGGGTCTTTGGAGCACGTAGGGAATCGTCGTGCTGCGACCTCGTCAGAGGGAGCCGCACACCGATTCCCATGCGGTTCCTCCCAAATCCCGGCGGAGCCGGGATTTGGCGGAAGCGCATGGGAATCGAACCCACCCCTCGAGCCGGAACCGGAACGAGACTACGGTTTTGAAGACCGCGGGAGGCACCAGCCCCCGAGCGCTTCCATGGCGCCATCCTACACTTTCCGATGGCTCGAAGCTCACGCAATCAAGGAAGCACCGAGAGGGGAGAAGGCTCTGCTATTTCAGCAGTTCCTCGATCTTGCCCGTGTAGTTGCGGATCCCGCTCCGCCAGATCCGGTCGAGACGCAATCCCAACTCGGCGGACACGATTCCCTCCGGCAGGGAAGGCTCGATCGGTTCGTTACTGATGATCGAGGGGGCCAACATGGGTGTTCCGTCCCAAGTCTCTTTGAACACTAGACCAACGTGCTTGTCGAGGAAGGACTTTCCGAGATCTGGATAGACCCCGACGCTTGTCTCTTCGTCACCGATGGTTGCTTTCTGGAAGCTGACGAATCTCCGGTCGCGGAAGCCTCCTTCGACGGCGTAGGTTTTGTTGGCGCCGCGGGCGTGCCCGATCGTTACATCGGTTCGAAGCCTTCCGGGATCCTTGGAGCTCGTAAAATCGAGGATGTCGTACTGCCAGATGAACGAGCCGTTCTGCTTGGAAGCGTGGTAGCGATGGAGTTTCCTGCGGTGATCTTTCAGCTTCGCGTTGTCGGAAGTGAAGCTCGGGCGCTGCGTTTCTTCGAGGAGGCTCGTGACGCGCTCTGTGAGGTCGTAGCGACTGGCGACACCGAGGAGGGAAGCGATGCTGGTTCCGAGCAGGGCGCCACCGAGGGAAGTCAAGACCGGGATCTCGCTATCCGTGCCCCATCCGATGAGCGCCAGCCCAGCAACCGCGAGCGCGACGAGCAGGGCAACGAAGAGACGACTTGAGCTTTGGGCTTGCAACCATCCTCCGTTCACTTGTGGAATTTAGTGAGGATTTTACTTGGGATGTTCGCAGGTGAGGCGTTCCCTGCGATCTTGTCTGGGTTCTCCGGCCTTGACCGGCAGGCCCTGTGGTGTCCCACTGGCCGCCTGAAACCGAAAAGCGGCCCGCACCACCTCAGAAGTCGACCATCTTCTCGACTCGGCCTCCGGTTTCGACGGTGACCGTGTGCTCTTGCGGCTCGCCGTCCCCGGCGGGCTTGAGGCTGACCCGGTATTCGCCGGGCTCGACGGTGAAGACCTTGGGGTTGGTCTTTTCGGAGGTGTAGGTGCGGCCTTGGGCGATCGCTTTGCCGGTGGCGACGGAGCGGACGTGGACGACGGCGTCGGCGAGGGCGCCGTCGCGGCGGGCACCGAGGGCGATCTCGCCACTTTCGAAGGCGACCTCGGCGGTGGTCTGGTCGCCTGGATTGACCACCAGGTCGGTGCTGGTGTGGCGCACCGGGCCCTTGATCTCGACCGACTGGATCTGGACGTCGTAGGTGCCGGGGGTGAGCTCGAAGGCTTTGGGATTGGTCTTTTCGGAGGTGTAGGTGCGTCCAGAGGCGACTTCTTGGCTGGTGCCGGCGAGGTAGACCCGCACCGTGGCGTCGCTGAGCTGGCCGTTGCGGAGGACGCCGATGGACAGCCCGCCGGAGGTGAAGTCGAACTCGCGCTCGGCCACCTCGCCCTCCTCGAGGGTGAGCGAGAACCGGCGCTGGGTGTCGCCCTTGATGCCGAGGGCCTGGACCTTCACCTCGTAGCTGCCGGCGGCGAGGGGTAGGCGTCGCGGGTTGGTGCTCGGGTCGGTGTAGGTGCGGCCGAGGTTGACCTGCTCGCCGCTGGGGGTGGTGACCACGACGCTGGCGTCCTGCAGCTCACCACCGTTAATCACCTTGACCGCCAAGGCACCGGGCGGCTCGTCGACCGGCGCCTGGACCGCCTGTTCGAGGGCGGTGCCGAGCTCGTTGGCGTTGGCGGCCGAGAAGAACAGGCCGTCACCGGCCTGGGCGGCGCACTCGAGGGACGACAGATCCTCTTTGGAGACGTCGAAGCCGACGACGTGGAGGATGAAATCGAGACCTTCGTCCTTGGCGCGACGAACCGCGGCGCAGGGATCGGCGTTGCAGGTCTCGAGGCCGTCGCTGATCAGGATCACGGTCGCCGAATCGCGCTGCCGGACCTCCTCGAAGGCGCGCTCGACGGCCGCCGTCAGAGGTGTCTTGCCCTTCGGCTGCAGGCCGTCGACGGTGGTCTTGAGCTGAGCGCGGTCGAGGCGGGCGAGGGGAGCGACGAGCTCGATGTCTTCGCAGTCGCCCTCGCGGCGGTGGCCGTAGGCGACGACGCCCACCGTCTGCTCGTCCGGCAGGTCATCGACCAGCTCGGCGAACACCTCGCGCGCGATGACGATCTTGTTCTTGCCGTCGATCTGGCCCCACATCGAGCCGGAGGCGTCGAGAACCAGGATGAGGTCGGCGGGCTGTGCCGCGAGTGGCCAGCCGAGGACCAGGCAGAGAACGGCGAAGACGAGGTTTCTCAGCGCTCGTGAAGACATGACGACTCCCTCCAAGGTGGCCGTAAGGGCCGAGTTCATGACATGCGATGGCTGCATTGTGCGCCATTCGCCGGTCGAGCACCAAACTCGGCTCCTGAGATTCCTTGCGGCCGGCGGGTTCCGCGGTGTCCAGGAGAGGTGCGGACCTCAGTCGAGGTCGAGGAAAGAGACGGTGGAACCGACCTCGACTGCGGGGCTGTCCGCCGGTCGATGGAGCAGGGCGTTGGCGAGGCCGAAGGCGGCGAGGTCGTGGGAGCCCTTGGCGACCAGCGGTTCGACGCGTGCGACGCCGTTCTGCCAGGCAACGCGAGCGGGCAGAAAGCGGTCGCGCCCCTTGGCCGCCGGGGCCGGGGTCAGCAGAGTTCCCTGCCGCGCATCGCCGAGCAGCTCCGCTGGCCGGCCCGCCAAGCGATCGAGGGTGGGCTGCACGAAGAGGCGATAGCTCACCATCACCGAGGCGGGATTGCCTGGCAGGCCGAAGACCAGTCCGCCAGGGTGGCGGCCGGCGACCAGCGGTTTGCCGGGCTGCATGGCGACGGCGTCGAAGAGGGCCTCGCAGCCGAGCTCGGCGAAGATTCCTTCGGCGTAGTCGAACTCGCCTGCCGAGACTCCGCCACAGACCAGCAGCACGTCGGCTTCGAGGCCGTGGGCAATCTTGGCCCGCAGATCGCGGGGGTCGTCGCGGGCGATGCCGAGAGCTTCGAAGGTCAGACCGCGGGCGGCGCCGGCGGCGAGCAGAAAGTCGGTGTGGGAGTCGCGCAGCTGGCCGGGCTGCGGCAGCGCCTCCGGCGGAACGATCTCGTCTCCCGTCGCCAGCACTCGCACCCGCGGTGGGCGCACCGTCGGTACGGTTTGGTAGCCGTGGGTGGCGATCAAGGAGAGGGCGCTCGAGCTCAGGGGAGTGCCGGTGGCGAGGAGCGGAGCGCCGCTTCGCAGGACCTCGCCCTGGCGCCGGATGTGGTCGCGATCCGTCGACGGGCGCTCGAAGCGCACCCGCTCGCGGCCGCGGTCGGTGGCTTCCACCGGGACCACCCGGTCGGCGCCCGTGGGAACCGGTGCGCCGGTCATGATGCGCACCGCTTGGCCCGGCGGCAACTCGAAGCCTGGCGCATCACCGGCTGCGATGACTCCGGCCACGGTACGTTCTGCGCCGGCCTCGAAGGCACCCTCGAGGGCATAGCCGTCCATCGCCGAGACATCTGCCGGCGGAACGTCGACGGTGGCTGCGAGATCGTGGGCGAGCACGCGGCCGCGGGCCTGCCGGCGCGGACAATCCTCCGGCGGCAGGGGGACCAGCAGGGGGCTCAGTCGGCTCCAGGCTTCTTGGGGTGTGATCATGGTCTGGTTTCGGGATGTTTGATTGGCGCTGAGGCGGAGAGCCTCTGGTCGCATCTGATTCTAGCGGTCGCTACGGTGCGCCCGAGTGGCGGCCTGTCCGGATTGCCGGCCCGGCGTGCACTTTCGTGTGCGGAAGCATTTGGTATGATCCAGGCTGCTTTTCCATCTTTTTGCATGATTTTGAGGTGAATTCTCTGGCTTCTCAAGAAAAGGTCTTCCAGTATCGGGGAGATCTCTCGGAGACGGCTCTCCCGGAGATGCTCAACGCGATCGATCGCTTCGGTGTCGGCGGGGTGATCGAGGCGGAGCGTGAGGGCGTGAGCAAGCGGGTGCATGTCTCGGGGCGCTGCGTGGTTCACGCCTCCTCGTCGGACATCAACGACAGCTTGGGCAGCTATTTGCTGCGCTCCGGGCAGCTCAGCTCGGAGGACTACAGCGCCACCATGAAGGAGCGCGAGGCGGGCAAGCGCCGCTATGGCGTGATTCTGGTGGAGGCCGGATTGCTGTCGCCGGGCGAAGTGGCGCGGGCGATTCGCAAACAGGTGGAGGCGATTGTCTGGAGCCTGTTCTACTGGCAAGACGGCCGGGTCTCTTTCAAGATCGGCGATCCCGGCGGCGGCGGCATTCGCCTGCCGATGCGGCACGTCATCCTGCAGGGCATTCAGCGGGCTCCCAACGCCAAGGCCCTGGTCGCTCGCCTGGGACAGCGCAGCACCGTTTTCGCGCCGACGGACGACACCGAAGGCATC
The DNA here is from genome assembly GCA_039028635.1 of Acidobacteriota bacterium. Classification (NCBI taxonomy): domain Bacteria; kingdom Pseudomonadati; phylum Acidobacteriota; species Acidobacteriota bacterium. The sequence continues at coordinate 78,869 of JBCCHV010000002.1, read as the reverse complement.
ATCGATGCCGGCCTCGACAGCGAGCAGTTCGATCTGCTGCGACTGGTCGACGGCAGCCGCTCCCTCTATGAGATCTGCACCGCCGGTCCCTTCTCGGCGGCCGAAAACGCCAAGCTGATGTACGCCTTCCAGGTGCTGCAATTGATTCGCAGGCCCGCCCTGGAAGAGAATGAGCCGCAGGAGTCGAAGAGCGAGCCCGAGACCTCGTCGGTCAAGATTCGCCTCAAGACTCCGGGCGGTCGCTTCTCCGGTTAGCCCCCGGTTCGCCGGGGACGGCCGGCAAACGCAGCGTCCGTCCACCCATCCGCGGGAATCCCTACTCCGTAGGACGAAGCACAGAACCTCGAGGTTCGGAGTCTGTATGCCGATTTACGAGTACCAGTGTCAGCAATGTGACCGTCGTAGCGAAGAGATCCAGCGGATGTCCGATCCGCCGTTGACCGAGTGCTCCGAGTGCGGCGGTTCGCTCAAGAAGCTCTTGTCGTCGCCGGCCTTCCAGTTCAAAGGCTCCGGCTGGTATGTCACCGACTACGCTCGGGCCGGAAGTGGCGGAGACGGCAAGTCCTCCAGCGACTCCGGTGAGGCAAAGAAGAGCGAGGGCGAGAGCAAGAGCAAGAGCTCCAAGGACTCCGCCGGCAAGGCCTCGACCGCAACCAAGAGCGAGAAGAAGGGCGACTGAAGGCCGCCGTCAGGAAGAAGTCCATATGCTATAATGACATTGCGTGGTTTGGACAGAAAGACACCCCCCGGGCGTTTCCATCCTCGGTCGATGGGAAACAATCACCATGAGTTCTTGTTGCAGCCCACCTGAGATCCCCATTTGTCGCCGAGCCCGCATTCTTGGAGATTGCTGATGAAATCGAAGATCTTCCCCTCTGTCCTCTTTGTTCTGCTCTGTTTGGCGACGGTGCCGCTGTCGGCGACCACCTTCGTCATGGTGTCCGACGAGAACCTGGCCGATGGCAGCCCGGTAGTGGTCGAGGCGCGGGTGATGGCGAAGGAGAACGCCCCGACCTCCGGTCGGCCGTCGACCGACTATCAGGTCGAGGTCGAGGCGGTGGTCAAGGGCAACGTGCCCGGCTCGAGCTTGATCGTGCGCACGCCTGGCGGTGTGCGTCCCGACGGCATCGGTCTCAAGCTGTGGGGGATTCCCGAGTTCCGCGTCGGCGAGCGGGTGGTGTTGTTCCTCAGCCCGGCGCCGGACGGTACTTTCCGCATCGCCCACCATCTTCTCGGGGCTTTCCGTGAGGTCGACTGGCAGGGGCGGAAGATCCTGGCCCGCAACCTGGCCGGCACCCACGAGCTGGCCCTCGAGGGCATCGATGCTCCGGCTCGGGGTCCGCGCGATCGCGCCGCTTTCCTCAACTGGATCCGCGAGCGCTCGACCGGTGCCAAGCCGGCGGCGTCCTACTTTCTCGAGATCTCGGACGACGACGTCACCTCGATTCACGACCAGTTCACCCAGTTCGAAGACAATCAGGGGCGGGCCCTTCGCTGGCCCGATTTCGACTCCGGAGCCACCGTCCGCTGGCGGGTGAGCAACGCCAATCAGCCGGGATTGACCCTGCAGCAGGTGATCGATGCTTTCCGGGCCGGCATGCAGGCGTGGTCCGGAGACAATCAGAGTCTGGTCAGCTACGGCTACGGTTCTTCTCAAACGACCGGCCTGACCGGCGGCTTGACCAACTTCGACGGCACCAACGCCATCGCCTACGAAGACCCCAACAACAACAACTCCTTCGAGGCTCCCTTCAGCTGCAACGGCGGTGGAGTTCTCGCCATCGGTGGCCCCTGGTTCAACAACCAGACCCACGTCTTCCGCGGCACCACTTATCGCAACATCATCGGCGGCGACATCATCACCAACGCCGGTCTGCAGTGCTACTTCGATCGCAGCGGCAACCGGGTGACGGCGGCGGCCGAGCTGTTCGCCCACGAGCTCGGCCACACCCTCGGCTTCGGCCACGCCTGTGGCGACGACTCGAGCCCGTCCTGTGGCTCGAGCGGCACCCTCAACGATGCGCTGATGCGGGCCTTCGTGCACAACGACGGCCGCGGCGCCCGCTTGGGCGCGGACGACCTGACGGCGATCCGCACGATCTATGGAAACGGCGTCGGAAACACGCCGGTGCCGACGGCGCCGACGGACCTGACGGCGGCGGCTCTGTCGTCGACGACGGTCGAGCTGCTGTGGCAGGACAATGCCGACAACGAGACTTCCTACCGCATCGAGCAGCGCACCGAGGGCGGCGGCTTCGTGCAGATCGTCAACAGCCTGCCGGCCAACAGCGAGGCCTTCATCGTCACCGGCTTGACGCCCCTCACCCTCTACGACTTCCGGGTGCGGGCGCGCAATGGCGGCGGCAACTCCGGCTACTCCAACATCGCCACGCTGCGCACTCCGTCGACGCTGCCGGACGATCCGGACTTCCTGACCGCCACCGCCCTGTCGCCGACGGCGGTCCAGCTCACCTGGGAAGACTTCTCGAACAACGAGACGAACTTCCTGGTCGAGGCCCGCTCGCCGGTCAGCGAGTACTTCCAGATCGCCTCCACCGGTCCCAACGCCAACAGCCTGGTGGTCGGGGGCCTGGTCTCCGGCCGGCCCTACACCTTCCGGGTGCGGGCGACCAACGGCAACGGCAACTCGGGCTACACCAACGAGTCGAGCGCCACGCCCTTCGATGGCATCAACGGTCCCTGTACGACCGCCAACGACACCCTTTGCCTGCTCGACGACCGTTTCCGGGTGAAGGTCCAGTGGCGCAACCAGTTCGCCAACGGCACCAACGGCATCGGTTCTGCCCAGGCGCCCTTCGCCCAGGACACCAGCGGCATCTTCACCTTCTTCGATCCGCGCAACACGGAGCTGATCGTCAAGGCCATCGACGCCACCGGCATCGGCCAGGGCTATTGGTTCTTCTACGGCGCTCTGTCGACGGTGGAGTACTGGATCACCGTCACCGATACCACCGACGGCAGCTCGAACACGTACCACAACCCCCCTGGTGAGCTGTGCGGCTTCGCCGACACGCAGGCCTTCCAGGGGCCGGCTTCGAGCCCGGCGAGCGGTCTGCGGGCATTCTCTCTGCCGCTGCCGGAGGTCGACGACGTGACCAGCATCGCCTCGCCCGTCGGAACCTGTGTCGACGGCACCGAGACCCTCTGTCTGTTCGAGGACCGCTTCGAGGTCAAGGTCGACTGGTTCAACTTCCGCAACGGCCAGACGGGTACCGGCAAGGCGGTTCCGGGAACCACCGAGACCGGCTACTTCTGGTTCTTCGGACCGGAGAACATCGAGCTGGTGCTGAAGGTGCTCGACAACACCGCCGCGGGCAACAATTTCTGGGTCTTCTACGGCGCCCTGTCGGACGTGGTGTACGACATCACCGTCACCGACACGGTGACCGGGCGCAGCGTGAGCTACAACAACGAGGCCGAGAACTTCTGCGGCAACGCCGACACTGTCGGTCTGCTCGACGAGCCGCTGCCGTAACTCGGGAAGCCGCCTCGGCGCAATAGGAAAAAGGCCGTCTCCTCTGGGAGACGGCCTTTTTTCGTGCCCGGCAACCTCCTAGTCGGAGTCGGCGATCCAGGCCTCGATCTTGGCCTCGATCACCGGCAGCGGCACGGCGCCACTGTCGAGCACCTGGGCGTGGAAGGCTCGCGGATCGAAATCTTCCCCGAGGGCTTCCTCGGCGCGGTCGCGCAAGCGGCGCAGGGTGAGCTGGCCGAGCTTGTAGGCCAGTGCCTGGCCTGGCCACACGACGTAGCGGTCGACATCGGCGATGACTACGCTGGCGGCCGAAGAGGTGTTGGCCAGCATGTAGTCGACGGCCCGCTGGCGGCTCCAGCCCTGATCGTGGAGGCCGGTGTCGACCACCAGCCGCAGGGCTCGGAACATCTCCAGCTCGAGGTGGCCGAAGTGCTGGTAGGGGTCGGTGAAGAATCCCATCTCGTGACCGAGGGATTCGGCGTAGAGGGCCCAGCCTTCGATGTAGGCGGTGCCGCCCTCGAAGCGCGCGAAGGACGGCAGCTCGAGATCCTCGAGGGCGAGGCTGGCCTGCATGTGGTGGCCAGGCAAGGCCTCGTGGAGGTAGAGCGTCTCCATGGTCGGCCGGGTGCGCGACGGCAGGTCGTAGGTGTTGACGTAGAAGACCCCCGGCCGCGAGCCGTCGGGCGTCCCCGCGTAGTAGTAGGCGCTGCCGGCGGCCTGCTCGAAGAACTCCGGAACGGCGCGGATCTCGAGGGGGGTGCGGGGCATTTTCGGGAACAACTGCGACAGACGCGGCCGGACCCGCTCGGCGATCTCGCGATAGCCGGCGAGAAGCTCCTCGGCGCTGTCGAACTTGAACTGCGGGTCGCTGCGCTGGAAGTCGAAGAACTCCTGCAGGCTGCCTTCGAAGCTCACCTCTTCTTTGATCTTCTCCATGGCGGCGCGAATGCGAGCGACCTCGGTGAGGCCGAGCTGATGGATCTCCTCGGGGGACATCTGCGACGAGGTGTGTCTGGTGATCAGGTGGCGATAGAGGGCTTTGCCGTCGGTCATGCCGATCAATCCCGGCGCTCCCTGGCGGCTGGCCGGCAAGTACTCCTCTTCGAAGAAGGTCTCGAGGCGGGCGAAGGCCGGCATCACGGTCTCGCCGATGGCGCGCTCGTAGGCCGCCGTGAGGCGCTGGCGATCGGCGTCGCCGATGGTGTCCGGAAAGCTCTTCGTCGGTCCGAGGAGCGGGCTGCCCTCGACCCCGCCTTCGACGGCGGCACTGAGCTGATCGATCACCCGGCGGGTGGCGAATTCGGCGGGTACGTGGCCTTGCTCGATGCCGAGCCGGAGGACCCGATGGCTGTCGTCGAGATAGCGGGCGAATCCGGTGAGGCGGCGGAGGCCGCTTTCGTAGTCGGCGAGATCGGTGAACGGGAACAGGGATTGCCCCGAGGACATGTCCGGAAAGGCGATGTGATAGCCGAAGAGGTGATCGAAGGGCAGTTGCCGCAGGATCTCCTCGGAACCGTTCTCGAAGCCGGCGAGCTCGGTCTCGGCGCGGTAGCGGAAGGCGTCGTAGGCAACTTGCTGCGCTGCCGGCAGGGCCTGGCGATCGATGCGCGCCAGCGCTGCGAGATCACGCCGGAGATTGTCGCTGCGCGCCGCCAGGTGGCGGCGGCTGAGGTAGTCCCCGAAGCGGTCCGCCTGGCGACGATCGCCACGGCCGAGGGCGGCTTGCGGATCGAGGTCGAGGCGGCGGTCGTTGCTGGCCGCGAACAGGCCGTCGAGGGCCTGCGCGGCGCTGGTGTCGACCAGCCGCCAGCGGTCCGGCTGCGAGCTCGGCTGCGAGCTGCAAGCGGTCACGGCCAGCGCCGCGGTCAAGGTGAGCAAGGTTCTACGGGCGAAGGCTCGACGCATGGACATACTCCTCCCTGTGGATGTCGTTCCTGGCCGGCTCAGGAGCTGCCCTGAAAGTCCGGACGGTAGGTGAGATAGAGGCCGCCCCAGAGGTGGATCGGCTGCTCCGGGAGGACCTCCGATTGCAGGTTGTCGGTGTAGGCGAGGCGCAGCTTCCAGGAGGTTCGGTCTCGCCGGTGGTCGAGGTCGAGAGTCAGCGACCAGTGGTGGAAACCTGCCTCGCGACCGTCGAAGAAGCGCGCGTACTCTTCGCCGGACCAACCCAGGCCGGTGGCGACCGAAGCGCCCCAGAGGTCGCCGCGGCGAAACTCTCGGCGCAGATCGACGAGGACGAAGAGGTCCTCCAGGAGGTCGACGTTGTAGTAGGCCTCGACGCCGGCCGACCAGGCGTTGCCGGCTCGCGCCTTGAAGTAGAGCTCGCCGGTGTTGTCGATGCCGCCGGGAAAGATCAGCTCGACGTAGCCGAAGCGAAGGTCGAATAGGCCGACGCGGCGGTCGTAGAACAGGTCGAGATCGATCTCCTGGATCTCGCCGGAGCGGCCGTTGTCGTCCGCTAGGTCGACGCCGATCCAGACCTGGCCGCCGATGCCGTTGCGGTAGTTGACGGTGGCGGCGGCGCTGAGGACCGGGAACTGACGCAGGGTGATACCCCGCCAGACGTGGCGTGGCCGCAGGCCGACCTCGTAGGAGACTTCAGAGGCCGCGACCGGCAGGGACAGGGCGGCCAGCAGCAGAAACAGCGGGCCGACGATCAGAAAGCGGGGGGTGGAGTTCCTCGGTGACATGCGCTGGAGGGAGCGTCCCACCGGCGCAGTGAGGAGAAAAGTGGCAGAAATGTCAAAGACAGAAACTTATCCGCCAGGGTCTTCCAGGGTCTGTCGATACAGGATCAGGCGCCTCTCGGCCGCCGGCGGACCGAAGGCGGCGCGCTCCTCGAAACGCTGGTCGAAGTCGGGCAGTTGGCGGAGCGGCTCCATGAAGGAGTGGGCGGACTCGCTATAGAGGATCCAGGCCGAGGGCGCGGTGCGGTAGGCCGCCGCCATGTCGCCGGCGGCGACCGCCGGCAGCACTCCCGGACTGACCAGGCCGAGGAGGTCGAATATCGGCCGGCGGCTGAAGTAGGCGAGGGTTCCGACTTCGACAAAAGCGGTCGCCTCGCCTGCGGGGACGTGAGTCGCCATCCACTCGCCGACCTCGCGATAGAGCTCGTACCGGGGAGCCTGGTGGGGAGCCAGGAGGAGGTTGCGCCCACGCTTGACGAGGGGCTGGAAGAGAGGGCCGAAGATCAACAGGACGGCGACGGCCGCGATCACCTTGGCGGTGAGGGTGCGATCGAAGAAGGCGTCGACTCTTCGCACCAGGGCGCCGGCGAGAAACACCAAGCCGTAGAGAATCGGCAGGTAGACCGGGATGGCGTACCACGAGTAGTGAGGCACGTGGAGCAGCGGATAGGCGACCAGCAGGGCGTAGCCATAGAGGGTCAGCACCTGGCCGGCCAGGCTGCCGTGGCGCAGGAGGAGAAACGACCCGGCCAGGCCGACGGCGACGAGGGTCGGCGCCACCGGGCCGAGGAAGCTCTCCTGCAAGCGCAGGGCAGCGGGCCAGAACAAACCGCCGCTAGGCCAGATCTCCGGCTGCCAGGCGGCCTGCAGGCGCTTGGCCTCGAGGGTCACCGGCAGGAAGTCGCCGAACCAGGTGCGGGCGGAGATCAAGCCGAGGGCGATGACTCCGGCGGCGGTCCAACCGTAGGGCTGCGGCAGGCGGCGCTGGCGATGCCACAGCAGCAGGCCGAGAATCGCCACGGCGAGGCCGGCGTCGGCGCGGCACCAGACGGCGAAGCCGGCGACAGCTCCGGCGCCGATGGACCAGCGTCGAGCGGTCATGGCAGCGGTCGCCAGCAGGGCCAAAACCACCAACCCCTCGCCGCCGTTGTGAATCCAGAGAAAGGGCGAGACCACCACCAGGGTGCCGGCGACGAGGCTCTCGGCGGGGCGCGTCTCGCTGCGTAGCCACCAGGCGAGGGCGAAGAGGGCGGCAGCGCTGAGCAGGGTGCCGAGGCCAGCGATGGGGATTCGCGTCAAGCTGTGGAGCAGGGCCAGCAACAGGCCGAGGCCGGGGGCGGTGGTTCCGAACACGCGCTCGCCGGGATTGAAGACGAAGCCATGGCCCTCGCTCAGGTTCTGGGCGTAGCGGAAGGTGATGAAGAAGTCGTCGAGGGCGATTCCCCAGAAGCGGCCGCAGAGGATCGCGAGGGCCACCAGCCAGACGGTGGCGAAGGCGCGGGTGGCGTACCGTTTCACCGGTCGCCGCCGCCCTTGAGGCGGAACCAGAGGTTGCGCAGCTTCCAGAAGCGACTCGCCTCCATGGCGGCGATGCGGGCTTCGAGCTCGCGAATGGTCTGGGCGGAGCGAGCCTGATCTTCGCCATGACGGGCATCCGCCCGGTCACGGTCGGTGGCCCAGCGGGTCTCGCGGCGGTGCAGCTCTTCCTGCAGCCAGCGCAGACGTTCCTCGGCGCAGCCCAGGGTGCTGGTCGCGACGCTGGCGAGGTGGACCACCTGGCGGCGCCCCTCGGCGTCGACGGTGCGCAGCAGCAGGGGGTGAGCGCCGGTGAAGCCGTCCGGGAGGGGCAGCGTCATTTGCCAGCCGCAGCGACGCCTGCCGGTGAAGGGCTCCGCTTCAGGGCGTTCCAGCGCCACCGCGGCATGGGTCGCCCGAGCACCGCCGAAGGTCGCCTCGACGGCCTCGATGGCCGGCTCTCCGCCGGTCCAGCCGGCGAGCTCGAGGCCGGCAGAGTCGACGTCGCAGCGTTCGAGATGGAACTTCGGTTCGGCGGCGAACTCGAGGGGCGAGCCGACGTCGCCCGGTCGCGTGACGACATAGAGGTCCTGGAAGGCACACAATCCGTGGGGTAGTCGTTTGATCGCGACCTCCCCGAGGGCACCCTCGACGGCCCGGCGCACGAAGTCTTCGGAAACCCAGGCGGAGCCGTACTCCTGCGGGTCGTGGGAGCCGCTTTCGCTGCGCGCTTGAAAGGTCAACCCCGAAGCATCGAGGGATCGGTCGGTCGGTAGCAGGCTTTGGTCATGGACGCTGAAGATCAGCATGCCGTTGGATTCGAGGAGCCGGCCGAGGGCCTGCAGCCAGCCGTGGAAGCGTTCCTCCCGCAGGTGGCTGAAGAGGGACGTCGCCACGATGACGGCAAAGCGCTCCGGGCGGTCGAGATCGGCCGGGTCGACGGTCGATACGAAGCCTCGCACCCCGAAGGTCTGGCGCTGGAACTCGATGCCGGCCTCGTAGAGGTCCGACACCCAGACCCGCTCGGCGCCCAGCGCGGGGGCCAGAAAGCGGGTGACTCGGCCGTAGCCGCTGGCGAAGTCGAGCAGCGACGGCACCGACGAGAGGCCGCCATAGCGCCAGCGCAGAATCTGCAGCAGGGCCTCGGCGATCGAGTGACCAGAGCGGAAGTAGTGACCGCGGGCCTGGGCCATGTCGCCGCGTAGAGCCTGGCGGAGGAACTGCAACATCTCGTCGTCGCGGTGGATGGCGCGGTCGATCGCTCGACCCTCGCCGGGCAAGGCGGCGAAGAAGGCGTCCTCCAAGGAGGGGGGGATCGATCGGCCGGGGGACGCCATGGAGCGATTCTAAGGTGTAAAGTCGCGGCCGAATGGCGACCTTCCACTGGCAGCTCTGGATCCAGCTCGCCTTGCCCCTGTTGCTGGCCCTGGGCGCGTGCGAGCTGTTGGCGCGCCTCCTGCGGCGTCCACTGTCCGCGGGAGCCCGCCTTCTCGGTTTCCTCCTGCCCTGGCTGCTATTGGCGCCCTGGCTGGTTGGCGACCATTTGCTGGCACCGACGGACGTCTTGCGCTGGCTGCCCGACGCTCCTCGGGTGGAAGCGAGCCCGCGCCACGACCTGCTCAACGACGCCGTCTACCAGTTTCTGCCTTGGGAGCTGGAGGTGCGCCACGCTCTGGCGGAGCGGCGGTTGCCGCTATGGTCCGACCTGCTCGACGGCGGCAGCTCGCCGTGGGCGAATCCCCAGGCCGGCGTCTTCTCGCCGATCCACAACCTCGCCCGCGCGGTGCCGATTCAGCACTTCCTGCTGGTGATGTTGGGCCTCAAGGTGTTGATCGCGGCCCTCGGGACCTGGGTTCTCGCTCGGCTGGTCGGGGTGCGCTCACCGGCCGCTCTGATCGCTGCGACCGGTTTTGCCCTTTCCGGTGGACTGATGGCCTGGTCCCTCTTTCCGCACACCGCCACCGTCGCCTGGGTGCCTTGGCTGGCGGCGGCGACGCTGCGCCTGGTGCGGCGTCCGGTGCGTCGAAATCTGGTGGTGGCGGCGCTGGTGGCCGCCGTCACGCTGCTCTCGGGGCATCCCGAAACGGCCTTCGCCGGCGCCGGACTGGCGGCCGTCGTCGGCCTCGCCCTGGCGCCCGCGGACCGCCTACGCCGGCGTCGCGGGTTGATCGCCGTCGGTCTCGCCTGCGGCCTCGGTCTGGCCCTGGCGGCGGTGCATTTGGTGCCCTTCGCAGAGGTCCTGTCGCACTCCCAGCGCGCCGACGAGACCCTTGCCCGGCGTCTCCCGACGAGCGCCCTCGGTGCCAGCCTGAAGACCGCCGGCTTCGTTCCCGAAGCGGTGTCCTTCTTGCGTGCTCCGAGCCATCCGCGGGCCTTCGGTTGGCCCTACGCGGAGCCCTTCCGAGGCCCCATCAATTGGGTCGATGCCTGCAGCGGCTATGCCGGCCTGGTCGCCTGGGCCGGGGCCTGGCTGGCGCTCTTCGTCGGCCCCCGGCGACGCCTGGTGCCCTGGCTAGGTTTCGTCGGGCTGGCCTATCTGCTGACCGCCCGCTTCGTACCCCTCGCCTTGCTCCTCGAGCTGGTGCCGGCGCTGCGCAGTCCCGCCTGGTCGCGCTTCTTGCTGGTCGCCTGCCTGGCGCTCAACGTCGCGGCGGCGCTCGGCATCGACTCCCTGGCGCGCCGAACCCAGTCACGGTGGCGCCAGTCACGGCGACACTGGTCACGGCGTCCATGGCCTCGGCCGGCGCTGGCCTTCGGCCTCGCCGCCGCTGTCAGCCTCCTTTTGCAGCCGGACGGCTGGGGATTGCTGCTCTGGCTCTCGCTGGCCGCCGCCGGCGCCCTGTTGCTGGTGCAGCCACGGCTCGCTGCCTGGGCGTTGGCCGCGGTGGTGCTGCTCGATCTGGTGCCCTGGGCCCGTAGCCATCTGCCGCGCGGCCAGTCGGCCCTCTTCTACCCGCGCACCGGACTGGTGGAGACGCTGGCGGACGCGACCGGCGAAGGCCGGGTCGTGGGCGGTGATCGGCTGGCCTATCCGGCGTTGCTTTCCGTCTATGACCTCGGCGACGTGCGGTCGCACAACCCCTTGGCGGACGTGCGCCAGCTCGCGGTTCTGGAAGCCGCCTTCGGTTTCTCGCCCTCGACCGAGGAGTACTTCGCTCCCTTCTCGAATCTCGACCATCCGCTGCTCGACTTCCTCGGCGTGCGCGGCGCCCTGCTCAGTCTCGGCGTGCCGCGGCCCGATGGGCTCCGCCAGTTCGACGACGGGCGGTTTTATCCCTTCTTCGTTTTCAGCAATCCGGAGGCGCTGCCCGAGGCCTTCTTTCCTGCCGCCGTCGAGGTTCTGCCGCGGCAGGACCTGCCCGCCTGGGTGCGCGATCTCGAGCGTGCCGACCGAGTGGCCCTACTGCAGCGCGAGGCCGGGGGGTGGCAGCCCACCCCGGGGCCGCGACCGGTGGTCGAGGTGGTCGAGGAGCGGCGAGGATACCGGCGTTTGCAGTGGTCACCGGGCGCCGAGGATCGGCTGCTGGCGACCAGTCTGCGGGGGCCGGACGGTTGGCGAGCCCGGACCAGCGAGGGCCGGCTCCTCGACACCTTGACCGTCAACGGGGCCTTCCTCGGCCTGCGGATACCGCCCGGCGTGGGCGCCGTCGAGCTGCACTATCGGCCTTCCGGAATTGGCGTTGGTGGCGCGTTCACCGGCCTTGCCGCTCTGCTGCTCGGCGCCCTCGCGGCCGGCCCAGGAAGGCGCCGGCGAAGCTGAGGGCGAGGGCGGCCAGAAGGCAACCCTGGAGGTGCGTTCGCGGGCGGTAGAGCAGCTCGAGCCGTTGCTCTCCGGGCTGCGCCCACAGGCCGACGAAGGGGCCGTTGGTGAGCACGATCGGTCGGCTTCGGTCGTCGATCAGGGCACGCCAGCCGCCGTCCTGGTAGATCGAGGAGGCCACCAGCCGAGTTTCGAGGGTTTCCAGTTGAGCGCTCCAGCGGGTGCTCTCCGGGGTCGCCGCCGTCAGCCGCCCCGGCGACTGCTGGCGCCATTCCGACGGGTCGCCGGGCATGGACTGCACCAGGGCGCGCTCCGCGAAGGAGTGGTTGTCAGCCAGCCACCGCTCCCAGGAGCCGCCGGTGAAGCGCTCGGCGCTCGCCGGCAGAAACAGCCGCGGCAGGGGATGCGGGCGCTGCCACAGCCAGCCCGAGGGATGACGCAGTCTGGGCTCGAGGGGAGGCGGCAGGGTTCGCCCCCGAGGGGTCAGCACCTGGCCGACGCCGAGCAGGTCGTAGAGCGGGTGCTCGGGGCGCTCGAGGTGCCAGCGCTGTCCTCCCGTCGCCGGGCGGAGCGGCGCCGTCACCCGTCGCAGCGCCGCCGGGCCGGTGGGGTTGTTGATGCGCAGGTCGCGCAGGCCGTAGAGGCTCCCGAGGTTGGGGGCGAGGGCGTTGCCGAGGGCGACGAAGCGGGATCCTGGATTCTCCTCTGAGGCGGCGCGCAGCTCGGTGATGGCCGGCGTCTCCGGGAACGCCAGGCGCTTCGGCTGAGCCGGATTGGCCGAGCCGTGGGCGACCAGCAGCTCGGCGGCCACCAGGGCGACCAGGAGTCCCCCGGAGAGGCGACTCGGTGGGCGCAGCAGGAGCACCGTCGCCAGGACGACGAGACCGATCTGAGCCGCCAGCCAGCCATGACGAAAGTCGGCGAGGGTGCCGGCGACGGGAGGCGGGTGGGCGAGGTAGGCCCACAGCAAGGCCGCGACCAAGAAGCCGGCAGCGGCCACCAGGCGTCGACGACGGATCTCGCCCTGCTGCCAGCGTCCGACGGCGCGAGCGGCGAGGAGGGCGAGGGCCAAGGCGGTGAGAAATCCGAGCCGCTGGGGACCGGCGGCGAACAGGATTCCGATGGCCGGGAATCCTGCAGTCCAGGTCGTCGGAAGGGCGGCGAGCCCCAGGCTGGCCACGGCGACGGCCGCGATCAGAAGCTCTCTGGGGTTTCGCCGACCGCCGGTGCCGGCGGCGAGGGCGAGGAGCCAGGCGATGGTCGACGCGAAGGCGGCGCTGTCCTCGAGACGATTGATCGGACCCCAGTGGGCGCCCAGGCGATGGTCCCCGAGGGCCGGCGGCGCGACGGCGGCGGCGAAGGTGAAGCCGTGCTCGGCCGGCGGACCGGTCATGACGGCGCGGCGATCACTGAGGTCGAGCAGGCGGCTCGCCGGCAGCCACAGGGGGGCGGTGATTCCGACCGCGATCAGGGTGCAGCAGAGCCAGGTCGCGAACACTCTTCCGCGCTGTGGCGCCGAGGTGCTCCACCAGCCGACGGCGGCGAAGAGGAAGACGAAACCGAGGGCGAAGGCGATGGTCTGGGGGTGGCCCGCCAGCATCAGGGTGACGAGAGCGGCGGTGAGGAGTAAGGGGAACCGTGTCCCGCGCTCGTGCCGACAGCCCTCGATGCCGTAGAGCACCGCCGGCAGGACGGCGGAGGTGGTCGAGAGGGGCCAGCCGACCCACAGAATGACGAAGCTGCCGAGGCCGTAGGCGCAGGCCCCCAGGGTGGCGGCGGTCGGCTGCGAGCCCGAGCGTCGCAGCAGCAGAAAAGTGAACAGTAGGGCGACGAGCTCTTTGAGGGCGGCGGTGAGGGCGGGTCCCTGGTCGGGGCTCAGCGCCAGGGCGGCGAGCACCAGTGGCTGGAAGGCCTGGGCTTGAGGGTCGGCCTGCAGTCCCATGCCGGCACCGACGTGATCCGTCCACAGGGGCCAGCGGCCGGCCAGGATCTCGTCGCCGGCGGCGATCCGTGACGGGTGGATGAGGAGCGGCAGGTCGCCCTGCAGGGGGTGTCCCGGACCGGCTGCCGGCTCGATCTGGCGGAAGGGCTCGAAGCCGAGCAGGAAGTCGAGCGGCAGCAGGACGCGTCCGCCGAACAGGCTGCTACCGAACAGCAGCACGGGCAAGGCCAGGAAGAGGGCGCCGCAGGCCCGCGGAATGGCGTCGAAGCGGCGGTGCAGGAGGCCCAGCAAGAGGCCGCCGAAGAGCAGGAAGGAGATTCCCGGAAGGAGGTCCGCGGGGCTCCAGGTGTCCATCGACGCGATTATACTGCCCCCGGCGACGGCTCCGGCTCGCGGAGCGTCCGGTCCCTCGAAGCCATTCAAATGCGACGCTTTCTGCCCCGACTGGTGCTCTTCGCGGTCTTTCTGTGGTGTCTCGCGCAGCTCGGCCGGGAAGTCGAGCGCTACCATCACTCGACCGCCGACCCTCTCGGCCATGGCGAGGTGGCGAAGTGGCGCCTGGGCGAGGGGCGTCCGGAAGCCCTGCGCGACTTTCTGACGCCGATCGCGACCGGCGTGCCCGCCAACCGGGTGGTGGTGTTCGCCTCCGGGACCGGCTCCGAGACCCAGGATTTCTTCCTCACCTACTGGGTGGCTTACTTTCTGCCCCGGCATCGGGTGATTCCCCTGAGCCATCCCCGAGCGCAGCAGATGGGCCAGGTTTTGGCGGCCTACAACACCGAGCTCGAGCACCCGCGCATCCGCGAGGCCAAGCGCTCGCCGAGCGGCGTGATCTACCGGGTGATGCCGCCGTGACCGGCGTCCTCCTCCTCGCCGTTCTGACGGTGTTGCTGGGCCGCTGGGCGGGCGAAGGGCTCGCCGCCGGGCAAGGCGCTGCGGGCGATCGCTGGGCCGTCGAGGGAGCGGTTGGCCTGGTTCAGGTTCACGTCATTCTGCTGCTCTTCGATCTGGCCGGTTGGCGGTGGCACCCGATGGCCCTGACGCTGGTGTTCTTCCTCCTCGTCGGCCTGTGGACGCTGATCCGACAGCGGTCGGGCAATGGGCGTCCTGTCGGCCGCCTACCGGCGACAGAAGCGGCTTTCCACCCTCCGGCTCTGGCGGCCTGGGGGGCGGTCGCCCTCTATGGCTTTCTCGCCGTGGCGGGCCGCATCGATCTCCCGGACTTTGTTTATCACTGGGGGATCAAGGCCCATCGCGCTTACCTCGCCCAGGGCACCGACTTCGCCTATCTCGCCGATCCGCTCGACCTTGCGGCCCATCCCGACTATCCGAATCTGGTGCCCAATCTCTACGGCCTGACCTACACCTTGGGAGGCGGCTTCGATGTCGCCGCCTCGATGCTGTGGTCTGTGTTGCTGTTCGCGGCCATGGTGCTGTCGGCCCAGGAAGCCTGTCGGCGGTTGGCGATACGAGGCTTCGGGGGCCAGGTGACCGTTGGCCTCATGGCCGTCGCCGTCGCCATGTTCGGAATCGGCTACCGCATCGCCGGTGGGGCCGATTGGTTCATGGCCCTGGCACCGCTCCTCGCGCTGCCGGCTCTGCTGGTGCCGCGGGGTCTCGAGGACGATCTCCGCCTCGGTGCGGCGGCCGCTCTGGCGGCCGGGGCCAAGATCGAAGGCCCGGCGTTGGCGGCGGTTCTCGCCCTGGTTTGGCTGATCCGCCGCTGGCGCAGTGGCACCTGGCGCTGGGGTGGTGCGATCCTCACCTTGGCTCCCGCCGCCTTGGTGGTGGTGCCCTGGCTGGCGCTCAACCTTCGCCACGACCTGTTTCAGACCACCAACACCGGCTGGCCGGACCTCTCCCGCGGTCGCGAGATCGCCCTCGCCCTGGTCGAGATCCTCAATTTGCCCGAGTGGCATTTCCTGCCCTGGGTGCTGCTGCTTCTGCCGGTGCTGCTGGGGTGGCGCTCGACGCGCGCCATCGCGTGGGTCTGCACTGGCCAGCTCGCCTTCTATCTATTCGTCTATTTCACCGCTCCGGTGGACGTCGGGTTCTACGTTCGCTCGAGCTTCCCGCGTCTCCTCTTCCATCTGGTTCCGGTGCTGCTGGTGGCTTCGGCCCTCTGGCTACAACGAGCCGACACGAGACAGAAGCCACTGCCGTCATGAGTCAGACCTACGAGCAAGCCTTCCCTGTCCGGTGGGCGGATCTCGATCCCAATCGGCATCTTCGCCACACCGCTTTCAACGACTACGCCACCCACGTGCGCTTCTCCTGCCTCGCCGAGCGCGGCTTCGGGGCTGAGCGCTTCGAGGCCGCGAATGTCGGTCCGGTGATCTTCCGCGAGGAGACCCGATACCGCCGTGAGGTGGCGATGGGAGAGACCATCACCATCGACTTTCGCGTTGCCGGCCTCTCCGCCAACGGCCGCAAGTACCGCTTGACCCACCGGGTGCTGCGAGCCGATGGCGAGCTCGCGGCGACGGTGACCGTCGAAGGGGCATGGCTCGATCTCACCACTCGGCGGATTCGTCGGCCGCCGCCGGCGCTGCTCGCGGCCCTCCGTTCGATCGCGCGCAGTGAGGACTTCGAAGAGCTTGGGTCTTAGCAGCCTGCTAGCATTCGCGTCGCTGGAATTGAAGACAATTCTCAAGGAGATCCCGTGAGTCAGGTCGAACTCTATTACCATCGCCCCTCTTGAAAGAGCTGTGAGCGCACCCGTGAGGTGCTGACGAACCACGATGCCGAGATCGTCGAGGAGCGCTCGGCGCGCAAACAACCCCTCTCCGATGACGAGGTCCAGGTCTTGCTCGGCAAGGTGAGCACGGTGCACGTCGCCAAGGGCAAGAAGGTGGTGACCTTCGAGGCCGGCGAGACCGATCTCGATGCCCTCAAAGGCCCGACCGGCAACTACCGGGCCCCGATGGTGCTGACGGGCGATACCCTGTTGGTGGGCTTCAACCGGGAGCTGGCTGCGGACCTGGTCAGCGGCTAGTACCGGCTTCCAGGGGGCGCCCAGGCGCCCCCTGACTTCCCCGATTCAACTCAGGGACGCAAGATGACGTCCTTCTCTCCGCGCCAGCCGTCTCCTGCTCGCACGAGCTCGACGGCGCGTCGTCTCGCCGTCTCACTCAGGAACGGGTCGTCGGTGAAGTGGAAGTCCCTGCCGCGGTAGGAACTACCGTCCGCTTCTCGGATGTGCAGGTGGATGTGAGCCGGAATCCTGGCGTCGGGGTAGGGACCCGGCCTCAGGGTGCGGAGCTCGTAGCGCCCCTCGGCGTCGGTCCGTAGCCAGCCGCGGAGGGTGCCGTGGCGCCGGCGCCATCCGGTGCTTCCCGGAGGAGGTGGGTAGACCCCTTCGCCGTTGGTGTGGTGGAAGTAGAGCAGCACGCCGGCGGCCGGCGTCTCGCCATCGGCGGCGAGGACTCGGCCGGTGAGCACCAAGGGTGAACCCGGCTCGCCTTGGCTGGGAATGGTGAGGCGCCAGTCGAGCTTCTCCGGGGCCTCATCGAGAACGGTGCAGTCGCGGCAGGGACGGGAGCTGCGGTCCTGCGCCGCCGAGGCGAAGGGGCTTGGCACCAGCGTCGCCACCAAAGCGACGATCAAGAGGGCATCTCGCATCGGGTCAGGGTCCTTTCTCGTGAAAGTTCTACTACACGTGTACGAGATAGGTCCGGCGAAGTTGCTTCGAGCCCAGCCTGGTCACTTCGAAGCAGCGGGGCCACCGGGCCTTGCCGACTGATTCGCGTTCGGAACCCCAAGAACAGGCATCATTCCGCACCGCCGGTTGCTGTTGCTAGCTTTGCTCGAGCGCCGCAGTCAACGATGTATGGACTCGATTTTGAGGAGGGTACCGAGCATGGGCAAGCAGGGTGACACCAGTGTGAAGTGGAAGGACTATGAAGACAGGTACTACGGTTACAGCAGCTTGGTTGGAAAGTCCGCGGTCATCGCCAAGATTCGCAAGGCGAGTGGTATCTACCTGGCCAACGACCATGAGAAGTCACTGTTCGAGCTGGTGGAGGAGGAGATGGAGACCAAGAGCCCACCGGCCGGTTGGACGGTGGATCAGATCCTCCAGGGCTGTCAGTTCGAGAAGGATGTCAAGGAGAGCTATAACCGCCACCAGCGAGCCACCAGTGGCAAGACCGATACCCAGCTCGGACTGCGTGCCGATCACGCGAACTACCGAAGTTGAGGTGGCTACCGGCTTTTCGGGGAGTCGAGGAGCTCCGTTGTAGCTTGCGAGAAGCTTCGACCTAAGGGTAGTAACCGCTGATGGTTTTGACTTTGACGCCCGGCCGGACGGTTTCGAGCTCGACGCTGCGAAACTCGCGATCCTCGGCGGTGTTGGAGGACTGGTAGGCGATCAGGTACTGGCTGCGCAGCTCTTCTTGAATCGACTGGTAGATCGCGTCGAGCTCGCCGATGTTGCCGATGAAGAAGCTGCGTCCGCCGGTTTCGTCGGCGATCTGGGCAAGCTTGCGACGGGCGTCATTGGAGCCCAGGTTGAGGCCGACGGTGTAGACCGTCACACCGGCGCGGCGAGCGTACTCGAGGGCTTCCTCGAAGGTGAACTTGCTGGCTTCGTCGCGGCCGTCGGAGAGCACCAGCAGTGCCCGCTGGCCTTTGATGCCGGCGAAGTAGTAGAGGGAGAAGATCAGGCTGTCATAGAGCGCCGTTTCGCCCTCGGCCGTCAATCCCGCCAAACCTCCTCCGAGGGCCTGTAGGTTGTTGGTCAGCTTCACCGCCAGGTGCGGGAACTTGTTGAAGGTGATCACCGCGGCGCGGTCACGGGGAGTGATCGCCTGCTCGAAGAAGGACAGGGCCGCCTTGCGAGCTGCTTCCAGGGAGCCCCGCATGGAGCCCGAGTTGTCGATCAGGATGCCGGCGTGGATCGGTAGATCGCGGACCTCTTCGAAGCGTTCGATGGACTGGGGCACGCCGTCCTCGGAGACCTGGAACTCGTCCTTGGTCAGCCCCTGAATCGGTCGCCCGCGGCCATCGAAGGCGCTGGTGTAGAGCTCGACGAACTGGACGTCGAGCTCTTCCAGGTACTCCGGGGCGTTGACGAACACCAGGTCTTCCGTGAAGTTGCCGTCGGGGAGATAGGCGACGGCGCGCACGTAGGTCAGATCGTCGCTCTGGGGCAGCACGATGGGCTGGCTGTAGGGCGGTTGGTAGAGGGTGGCGATGAGGTCCTCGTTGACGAAGAACTCGACCCGATCGACTTCGCGGCCGTCGGGCGTCTCGACCTCCGCCCGGGCCTGCAGGCTCTGTTCGTACTGGCGTCCCTTGACCGGCTCCGTCAAGCGCACCGCAAAGCGATTGCCGCCGGCGTTGATCAGAGCTTCGTCGCGAGCGATGTCGCGGCCGGCGCTGTCGTAGGCCTCGACCCGCAGGGTGTGGAGCTGCGGAAACTCGCCGAGGTCGATTTCGACGTTGTAGGGCGGCCGGTTCTTGGTCATCACCAGCCGTTCGTCGAGAAAGAACGAGACTTTCTTGATGTCGTCCCCGACGGCGAGGGTGTCGATGCGAACCAGGCCAGTGTGTAAGTCGCCACTCGGCGGGATGATGCGCACCGTGGTCTCGCCGGCGCTGATCGCTTCGGTGGCCTCGGTGAACAGGCGCGCGGTCTCGGAGTCGGTGGTGCGGCTCGCCGCGATCACCCGCTCGACCTTCGGCACCGTGATGTCCTGCTCGTGGCGGAAGACGGCATGGCTGTTGAGGTCTTCGAGGCGCAGGATGAGCCGGTAGGTGCCGGGCCTCAGCAGGCGTTGGAAGGCCAGCGGAACGTTGCGGCCGGCGGCCAGGGAGGCGGCGGGAAATCCGAACTTGTAGCGGAAGTTCTCGAACAGGCGATCCTCCGCCACCACCTCGCCGACGAGCAGGAAGTCGGCCGAACGATGGCCCGCGAACTCACCGAAGGTGATCTCCTGGTGCGGCAGCGTCAGCAGGCCCTGGAGCACGGTGCGGCTATCGCGACGCCCGGGATAGGTGGTCTCGAAGGCGGCGTTGAGCGGGGTCGTGCCCTCGGCGACGTCGGTCGAGAAAGCGGCGAAGGTGGCGAGCCATTCCTCGCTGCGCGGTCGCGGCTTGGCCAGCACTCGCACCAGGACTCGCTGGTAGTCGATGCCCATGCGTCGCATGACCGACAGCACGTCGGTCAGGCGCCGGCCGTTGATGCACTCGATGGCGGCGTCGATGTTGGCCTGGTAGAAGGCCGCCTGGTCGGGCCGCAGCACGAAGGCGGGGCCGTCCATGCGCCGCTTGATGAAGACCAGGAAGAACGGAAAGTCGACCATCTCGCTGTGCTGATAGACCCACACCTCGGCCGGAATCCGGGTGGTGGTGCAGCGCACCTGGAAGCCGCCTTGCGGCATGCCGTGGGTCAGCAGGATGCGGGCGCGATCGTCGTCGAAGGTCTCGTAGCGCGCCTCGATGGTCGAGGCGGTGCGCTCCCAGCGCTCCTTCAGCTCGTTGCGGGCGGTCTCCGGGAAGGGGTCTCGCATGCGCCAGAAGCGGTCGATGAAGGCATCGCGCTGGTAGTCCCGCGTCAGCCGCAGGAAGGCCCGCCGTTCGTTGACGGTGATGAATGGGGAAGCGGCCCGCAGCCACTGCCGGAAGCGCGGTTTCAGGTTGGCGATGGGGTCGGTCGTATCGACCTCGGCGTCCCCGGAGCCGGCTTTTTCGGAGGGGGATTCGGTCGCAGGGGCGTCGATAGCCGGCGGTTCGGTGGCCGAAGCCAGGCCGGCGGTCAGCAACAGGCTCAGGAGAAGGGCGATCAAGACCGGCACGTAGCGGTGTACGGTGCGCGCAAGCTCGATGGACTCCTTTGCCGGTTGGGCTTGTGCTGCAGCCCAAGTCCTCTTCATCGCCGCGGAAGTCTATCAGGGATGTCGCTGCGCCATGGCGAGGGGCGAGCTCGAGGCCGCTGGTCGCAAGCTCAGGTCGCCTTTTAGCCCCCCTCGGCCGGGCGCCCCTCAGCCGGGCGCCCCTGAGCCGGGCGCCCCTCAGCCGGGCGCCCCTGAAAGAGGGCGCAGACGATGCCCTGCTCAATGAGGGCGAGCTGCAGGGTCATCTGGTCCCGCAGGGCCATTGGCCGGAGAATCTCCTCTCCGGCCGCCAGACGAGGCATCAGCGCGGTGAGGAAGCGAGCCTTCCCCTCGGTACCGGTGGGATGCGGCAGCTTCGCCGGCCAGCGCTCCGGGGGAGGCAGTAGGAAGATTGGCATCTCCGAGACGACGGTCAGGGGATCGCCGGCGATGCGGCGCACCGTCTCCATCGAGCTCGGTCGGAAGAGGGCCGCCGTCTGCGGCTCGCCGCGAGCCTCGAAGTGGGCCTGCATGGCGCGCGAGTCGGGGCGGGTCGAGAAGCCCGGAGCGATGCGCTCGAAGCCCTTTTCTCCACCGCGGTCGACATCGTGGAGGCGATAGCCCATCGACTCGACTCGGGTCGCGAGGTTCCGTTGCAGGGTCTCCGAACGTTCGACCCAGCTCTTTTCGAGCAGAAACCAAGGGCCGTCGGCGAAGGCCATGCCGTGGAGGGTGGCGTGAAAGACGATTCGGCCTGGCGCGGACTCCAGGAAGGCGGCCACCGCACGCGCCTCGGGCCTTGCTTCGAGGTCGGTGGAAGAGCGCGGAAAACCGAACTCGAGATCGTCGCCGGGAGCCTCACGGACGACGTCGCGAAGGTAGCGCTCGAGGTCGTAGCCGCGGTCCGATCGGCCCTGCCAATCGGCGACCGGCAGCGTGTGGTCCGACCAGCGCCGGTTGCGCTCCTCGCCGTCGGGGTTGACGTGGGGTACCAGCCGCCAGTGGAGCGGCCGTCGCCAGGGGGCCGCTGCTGCCGTCGCCAGCCAGCGCGCCAGCCGGCGCAGCAGCTCCGGTCCGACCGGCTCGTCGGCGTGGCAGCCGGCGATCAGGCTGATGGTGGAGGCGCCCGGCGCTGCGCTGTCGAAGCGGTGGGCGAGGATCGGGCGGCCTTGCCGCGATTGGCCGAGAATCTCGGCCGCCGGGGTCTCGCGACTTCCGGCGGCGAGGATCTCGTCAACGGGCAGGGACGCCGGCCAGAGGCTCACGGGAAGTCGCAGGAGCGGCCGCCGTTGCCGGCAGCTCGGCGGCGAGGGCGGAGGCGGCGAGCAGGATCCAGCCGATCCAGACGAGATCCGCCGCCAGCAGGTGAACTAGCTGCAGCCAGACCGGTGCGGCCAGGGCCAGGTTGACGAAGCCGATGCCGAGCTGAATTCCGAACATGGTGAGGAAGAAGCGGCAGTTCCAGGTGACCGCGGCGGTCGGCTGAAGGCGTTGGATCTTGAGCGCCAAGGCGCCTAGCAGGAGGGTGGCGCCGATCGCGATGATCGGATGGAACACGCGCAGTCGCACCAGGATGTGGGCGGTCGGTGAAAGATCCTGGGCGATGCCCTCGCGCAGACTCTCGGCCGGGAAGAGGGTGTCGCCGAGGGCGGCAATGGCACCGCTGACGCTGACCAGCAGAAGCAGCAGGATGCCGCCCAGGGCGAGCCAAGCGGTCTGCCGGTGGAGCGGCCGGCGAGGCCGCGAAAGCCCTCCCGACCAGGCCGCCGTGAGGGTCAGGGCGGCGACCAGGAAGAAGGTATTGAGGAGGTGGGCGGCCATCACGTAGGCGCGCTCGATGGAGTCGTTGTCGGCCACCAGCCCGAAGCGCACCAGGCCGGCGCCGAGCAGGGCCTCGCTGATCAAGAACACCATGCTCACCACCGCCGCCAGCCGCACCCGGTGACGCTTCGGATAGGTGCGGAAGGCCGCGATCAGCAGGCCGAGCACGAGGAAGCCGTCGAGGCCGCTGGTCAGGCGGTGGCTGAACTCGATCATCGTCTCGACGCTTTCCGGCCGCGGCACCACCTCGCCATTGCACAGCGGCCAGTGATTGCCGCAGCCGGCACCGGAGCCGGTGGCGCGCACGAAGGCGCCCCACATGATGACCAGCAGGTTGTAGCCCAGCACGAACCAGGCGAAACGGGTGAATTTTGGTGTGGAAGTGGAGCTCAAGGCGAACCTCCCGTGGATCGCCAGTCTACCAGGCGGCGACGCCGTCGTCGCGACCAGAGATGCTGGTAGGCTCCGGCGCGGCTCGCGAGCCGTCCACTTTTCGAGGAGGCCAAGAATCGTGATCGATCTCATCTGGATCATCGGTGGTGCAGCGCTGCTCTACTTCGGCGGTGACCTGCTGGTCAACGGCTCCTCGTCCCTCGCCCGAATTCTCGGCATGAGCCCTTTGGTGGTGGGCTTGACGGTGGTCGCTTTCGGCACTTCGAGCCCGGAGCTCGCCGCGACGCTGGTGGCGGCCTACAAAGGGGCCCCACAGGTGGCGATCGGCAATGTTCTGGGATCGAACATCGCCAACCTCGGGCTCATTCTGGGCTCGGCGGCGCTGTTCTATCCACTCCTCGCCATGGCGCGCTTTATCCGCCGTGAGCTGCCCTTCATGATTTTGACCTCGGCATTGATGATGCCGTTGGCCCTCGACGGTAGCTATGGCGCCATCGACGGCCTGATGCTGGTGGCGCTACTCGTCTTCTACCTCTGGATGCTGCTGCGCAAGGGTGAGAAGCCAGTGGTCGAGGAGGAGTTTCGCAACGAGTTCGGGGACGAGACCGGCACCATCTGGAAGGCGGCGATCTCGGTTTTGGTGGGGATCGGGCTGTTGGTGGGCGGTGCCTATGCCCTGGTCGAGGGGGCGGTCTCCTTGGCTCGCGGATTCGGCATCTCGGAGACGGTCATCGGCATTACCGCCGTGGCCTTGGGAACCAGCCTGCCGGAGTTGGCGGCGGCTCTGGTGGCGGCTCGGCGACGCGAGGGCGACATCATTCTCGGCAACATCGTCGGCTCGAACATTTTCAACGTGTTGGCGATTCTCGGCCTGGCGGCCATCGCGTTGCCGATTCCGGTGGATATCGGAGAGATCCGCACCCCCTTCCTGGTGATGATGTTCCTCTCGCTCATCCTGTTGCCCTTCTTGCTCACCCGCCGTCGGCTGTCGCGCCCGGAGGGCGCTTTCCTGCTGTTGGTTTATTTGGGCTACACGCTGTCCCTCTACCTGGTCTGAGGACCGCGCCCGCTGGAAGCTGTATCGGGAAGTCGAATCCGGGACGCGGCCCAACAGTGATGGTTCGTGAGTCCCTCTGCCGGCGCTCGAAGGCACCGGGAGAGGGATTGGCGACTCAGTCGGTCGCGGTGCCGCGGCAGACGTCCGGCTCGCCGCAGGCGTTGGGGTGCCAGCCGTCTGGCAAGTCCTCTTCCGGCGGACACTGCGGCCCGATGAACTCCCAGCCATTGGGGTTGTTGGGATCGTTGGCGCAGGTCGTGCCATCGGAGCGCACCCCGCGACAGACGTGGTGTAGGCCCGGCGAGGGAGCGCCATTGCTACTGGGCTGACACTGTTCGGTACCGACTTCGTGGATCGCGCCGGAGGTGCAGGGCAGGCAGTCGAGCTGGCTGTCGTGCACGATGACGGTGCGCTCGGCCAGGTTGTTGCCTTCGTCGCTTTCGGCGACGTCGTTGTCGCTGTCCGCAATGGCGAGAATGTCATGCTCCCCGCCATCGACGACTTCGCCGGTGACGAAGCGCAGGGATTCCGAGGCCATGGGCGGCAGTGCCGGCAGATCGAAGGTCTCGGCGTGAGCGGAGTCCGTCGGAGTCAGCACTGCGACCGTGGCCCTCGACGGGCTAGCGGTCGTTCCACCGACGTTGGTGATGGTCATCTCGACTTCCAATGGATGGCCCGAGGCGGGGTTGGCATCACTGGACCGGAGGCGCGTAATGCGCAGATCCGCCTCCGAAGTCGCCTGTCCCTCGCCGACCTCGAAACTCAAGGTCATCAGGTTGTTGCTTTCGTCCCCTTCGGCGACTTCGTTCTGGGAGTCGATCTCGAAGGTCACCCTGTGGAGGCCGTCTTCGAGCTCCGGGTAGCCGAGCTCCTCGCCTCGAATGGTCAAGAATCGGCTGCGCCCAGGGCCGAGGGTCCCGGCATAGCGATCGCGCGACTCGGTGCTGCCGTCGGGCTTGCGCAGAGTGACTCGATAGTGATGGCTAGGCGCCACCGTCGATCCCTCGTTGTGAAGAGTCACCTGAAGCTCGAGCTGGTCGCTGGCAACCGGTGCCGAGGGCAGGTAGGCCGCCACCGGCACTCGGAGATCCGCCGGCCGGGTCGGGTCCTCGTCCCAGACCGGACGCCTTCCCGGGTTGATGCGCCGGCACCACTCGGGCGCGTTGCTCGTGTTGCACTCCGGAAGTTGGGCACGAAAGTTCGCGTAGGAAAGATCGAGCGGTAGACCCGGATGGCTGTCGTTCTCGCAACGGACCCAACCGTCGAGGTTGTCGGCATCGAAGCAGGCCCAGCGCTCCGGAGGTAGCGAACTCCCGGTGGCAGAGCCGCCATTGAGGAAGAGCGGAATCACCACCATCTGGCAAATGAACTTTGGTTTTCCCGATCCTTGGGAGTTCGGCACCGAGCCGGAGGTGTGAGCGTTTGCTTCGTCGCAATCGTAGAAGACGATCCACCCGGGATTGAGCCAGTGCCTGGCGGTCGCCTGGAGGGCCCGGTCGCGGAAGTTGGGACCGCCCTGGGCTGCATCCGAGGCTTCTCCATTGGTCATGCAGCCGACGAGCTGATTGCCCAACAGGATCGGCACCGGGAAGTCGGGAAGGCAGGCGCAGTTGCCGTCGATCTTGGTCATGCGCTCGGGCTGAATACAGCCGGCTCCTGGGCGGCAGTCGGGACGATCGGCAGGATTTCCCGACTTGCAAACACACTTGCCGTCTTGAAGGTCGAAGATGCGCAGTGAGTCCTTGCAGATCGGACTCCAGGGACGGGAGGATCCCTCAATCGGAGAAACGCCCGGGGCATCTTGGGAGCCCGGCAAGGTCGAGTTGGAGTCGATCGAGACGGTGAGATTGTCTCCGATATCGAACGAAATCGATCCTGCGACGAGCCAGTAGGCTCGATATCTGGGTTCGGCTTTGGCCTCGTAGGTGCGATCCGGAAAGGTGAACGGGGACCAAACCGATCGGGCGCCGTAGTAGCCGATGAATCGGGGTTCTGGATTTACCCCGGCGTAAACGAGGTCGTTGTGGACCAGTCCCGGATGCTGGCTGAAAGGACTTCGCCTTTCGGGGGTCCCCCAGGTCACTGTCTGGTAGCTCTCGAGGTCCAAGTTGATGAGGGTATTGGGACGGGTCCCCTCTCGCCAATCGGTCGAGACATTGAACGAAAATCCCTTGAGCTCGGCCGTGAATTCGAAAAAGGTCGAGAGGTCGCCGAAGTCGTCGGTCAGTTTTCTTTCAGGGGTCGCCTCATATTTGAGAATTGTAATGTCGATGTAGGCTGCCTCTGCGAGGTGGCTGGTGAAGGCGATGGCGAAGGCAAGGCAGCAGAGGACTCTCTTCACTGCACACCTCCGCTGGGGTCACTGTTGGCGAAGGCTTGCCGTAGCTCCGTTGCGGTGGCTTGCCTCTTGGAGCGGGTTGGGAGGTAGAAAGTGCGAACGGCCTGGGGCATGAAACCCTCGATCACCGAACGCGCCAGGACTTCTGAGGGCTGGGCCGACCCAGGAAAGTCTCGAGTGTCCTGCAGGGCGAGGAATTCGTCGAGGGCCGTGTTGAGGGCGTCCTTGTTTGCAGATTCACCGGTAATTTCCATGGTCTCGAAGGCCGCGAGGGTGAGTGTGGCGCCGCGGCTCTGAGCGTGAGAGCGCACCAACGGCATGAGCTGTGACTCCCTTTCGAGATCGAGGTGCATCTCGTAGCTGTCGATCAGATTGCGGACATCGGCGAGGAATCGGTCGATGGTCAAAGGCGTCCCGTAGCGCGAGAAACTGGCACCTTCGAGTTGTGGGAATAACTGATAGAACATCACTTGATTGGGCTCCCCTTCGAGATCGAGGTGCATCTCGTAGCTGTCGATCAGATTGCGGACATCGGCGAGGAATCGGTCGATGGTCAAAGGCGTCCCGTAGCGCGAGAAACTGGCACCTTCGAGTTATGGGAATAACTGATAGAACATCACTTGATTGGGCTCCCCGTCTTTCGAGGACTTGGCGAAGCGCTCGAGGACTTTGAAGAGAAGATCTCGGTAGGAAGCGAGATCAGGCCGCTTTTTGGGGTCGACGGTTACTGTCAAGAGCTGGCTGGTGGAGCCTGTGCCGCCGACACTTTGTTCTCTCACTTCGACGCCGAACAGGTCGATGGAATCTCGCAGCGTCGTGCGTAGCTCACCTTCGTGATCGTGCAGCCCAGTGACTCGGTAGATCTCGGCCACTGCGTTCTGGGCTTGGTCTTCTCGAGCGCCGTTGGTCCACCACTGAAATTCACTGGTCTTCCAATGCTTGGTCTTCTCGAACTGGGGTCCTGAAAGCTCGAAACCGAAGACTGCATGCGCATTTCGACGAATCTCGTCGTCTGGTGGTGGCTCGTCGGTGCCACCGATTCGGCCGGTGTCATGGTGCGACAATGGGTGGGGGTACTTCACTGCCGTTTCGGCCCATGCCGAACTGACGAGCAGAACGGCGACCGAGCACTGGATGGTTCTGGATAAGGCGCTGCTGAGTCTCATAGAGATGACCTCCAAGATTGGATCGTGGGTCCTCCGCCAGAGGGCGGGGGAACGGCGACGGGCCCAGGCTAGGGGGTCATCGGCTGATGAACCTCATTGTTGAGTCTTGGTCAGTCTTGCGAAGTCTTTTGCGGTGACCTGCTGCTGAAGGACACCTGCCTTCCTCGGGTTGCGCAGTCCTCGAGGTGCCTGCTGGAGAGCCTTGGAGCTCGCCTGAAAATCAAAAATCCCGCCTCCGAAGGGAGACGGGATTTGAAAGAGCCGGCTCTCCTGGGAGGCTAGCTTCGGCGGCGAAGCACCCCGAAGGCACTCAGGGCGAGCAAGAGAGAGACCAGAGCCAGGCCGAGGTTGCCGAGGGTCGGCACCTCGACGACGGTTTCGTCGTCGACGTTGAGGCCCTGGATGTCGAGGACATCTTCGGCGGTGAGGGCGGCGAAGGACAGGTCACCTCCCACCGGATCACCGGTTTCGACCCGGAAGAAAATGTCGCCATCGAGAAGCTCGTCGTCGACGCCGCGGATGGTGACCAGACGGTCGTCCTGCCATTCGTCCTGCTGCCACTCGAGGGTGGCGTTGTCGGCGAAGGGCCCGCCGTCGACGGAAATCTCCGCTTCGCTGGCGTCGTCGACGGTGAGCGGAAGGGTGACCGGCACGGCGTCGAAGGCGGCCTGAGCGGTCAGGCGAATGGCGACGAGGCTCTCGGCGCCGTTCTCCGCCACCACCACGTCGAGGGGAACGATGGTGAAGCCGGCGGTGTCGTCGTCGAGGTTGACGGCGGCGACATCGTTGGGATCGAAGACGGCGTAGAACGGATCGGCGCTGTCGGCGTCCGGTAGCAGGCTGATGGTGTAGTCGAGGTCGTTGTCGTCGAAGTCGTCGGCCTGGCCGGTGACGGTGACCGTCTGGGGCATGTCCCAGTTGCCGGCGTCGAAGCTCAACACCGCAGTGGATAGAGTCCCCTCGGTGACGTCGCTCGAGAACAGCTCGATGTTCACCGCGGCCAGCGGCTCCGAGGTCAGAACGACGGAGAAGCTCGCCGTGGTGCCGGACTCGTCGGTGGTCAGAGGCGTGGCGTCCGGGGTGACGACGGCACCCACCACATCGTTCTCCTCGCGTAGGCCGGAGATGTCCGGCAAGTCGGTGGCGCCGAGGGCGTCGTAGATCGGGTTGTTGCTCGTCGGGTCGCCGGTCACCACGGTGAAGGGGGAGTCCTGGTCGAAGACCAGATCATCGATCGGCGTGACCGTGACATTCCGGGGGTTGGTGCCGTCGGCCTCGGTGAAGACGACCGAGGCTGGCACGCTGGCGATCCCGGCGGGGCTGACGGAAAGGGGCACGGTCACCGTTTCACCGGGCGCCAGCGGTGCGATCAACGACAGAGCGAGGGTTTCGGTGGTGCCGCTCTCGGCGATGGCGAGGTCGTTGAGGGGGTTGGCAGCGATGCCGGCCGAATCGTCGTCGAGGTTCTCGACCGCTACCGCCGGCAGGATCAAGCCGTCATAGCCGGGATCGCCCGGGCTCGAAGCGGGCCCGAGGGCGATGCTGTAGGCCATCGAGGCCTCGGGGATTCCATCGTCCACCGGTGTGACGGTGACCGTCTGGGGCTGGTCCCAATTGCCGGCGTCGAAGCTAAAGGAGGTCGTCGAGACGGTTCCTTCGCCCGCCGGCGCGGCTCCGACGGGGATCGCGACCGGGGCGTTGGGGGGAGCTTCCAGGGCCACCGTGAAGCTGGCCGTGACGCCCGCTTCTGAGGTTTGGACCGCCGTGGCCGACAGCTCAGCTCCCGGAGACAAGGCCTCACCGATGAAGCGGAACGCTGCGTCGCGCTCGAAGGGGCCGGCATCGCCCGGCCGGGTGATCAGGCAGTCCGTCACCCGTCGCCTCCAGCTGCCCTGGTCACAGCGCACGACCGTGTCGGTGCTCTGGATCAGGCCGACGCTCTGCATCCAGACGCTCTCCGCGCCGATGGTGGTGCCGGTATCGGGAGCGGCGGAGCTCTCGGTCCAGCCCCAGAGACCGTTCGAGAGCAGGGCCATCACCGGCTGGACCGCCAGCCAGTAGGTGCCGGGGGTCAGGACTAAAGGGTCGGGATTGCCGTCGTCGTCCACCAGGACGACGCGGAAGTCGCCGTCGTCGACGTCGGTGTAGCTGCGCGCCGGGTAGGCCTTGACGGCGCCGCCGACGACGTCGGTGGTGGCGGGAAAGCCGGCGCCGCCGTCGGGCAGGAAGTAGACGTTGACCGAGGCCGCCGGTCCGCTGTTGCCGAGAAAATCGATGTAGACGCCGCGCACCTCGACCGTGTCGATGCGCCAGCCGTGACCGCCGACGGTGAAGTCGTCGGCCTCGATCACCGAAGGCTGCTCGGGAAACGGCAAATCGGTGGTTTCGACGACGGAGGTCGCGAAGGCCGGGGATGGCGAGATGCCCGGATAGGTGGAGAAGACGATGCCGCCGAGGGCGCTCGGCGGGGGAGAGTCGACGGCTCCCCGGGGCAGGCCGTCTTCGGCGATCGACTCGAGCCCAGCCGTGGGCGAAGGCTGAGCGATGGCGGTGGGGGTCAGTGTTTGGAAGGGGAGAGCTGCCAGCAACAGGGCGAGGCCGCTGACGGTAGCGCGGTAAGTTCTGGAATGGTAGCGGGGCGCGGTTCGGCTCATGAGTTTCGGTTCCTCGTAGCGTCCTGATGGCAAGCGGATTTCACGCTCTACGGACGGGCAGGCTACGAAGCTCCGGCAGGAGATTTTCCTTGCTCAACCTTGGCTAACTTTGCGCGCTCCCGAGGACACTCTGGCGGTTTTCTGTCTGTGGTCGCAAAGTGTTGATATAAATCATCTTAGTGTTCTGCGGGTGGTCCGGCGATGCTGAAATGGGGACTCCAGCATGGCTTTGAGAGGCGCAGGGCGAGGCGCCTCCGGAGAGCCCTTCAGTGGCGGCGGAGAGGGTTCGGAATCGAGGCGATGGCGCAGCCGAGCCCAGGAGCTCCGGGGCTGCGGACGTCTGAGGTCGAGATGGAGGGCGGCCGGCCCGCCTGCAGGGCCGGCTGGGTCAGTGAGCCTGCGCGCCCTTCCAGTCGTCGATCACCGAGGCGCGCTCGGCCCAGGTGCTGTCCGGGTAGCGCTGGCGCAGCGCCTGCCAGCCCTGATGGAGGCGATGCATGTCTCGCTGGCCGTCCTGAAAGGCTGCCATGCCGGCCCAGTAGAGAGCTTCCGGGGCCGCGGCGGCCTCCGGCCACCGGTCGGCGATGCGTCCCATCGCGGCCTCGGCGTCGGCGAAACGACCGCGGGCGATGTCCTGCAGGCCGAGGGTCAGGTGGAGCTCGGCGAGGAAGCCTTCCGGCGGCAGCCAACCGACGAGCCGCCGAACCTCCCGGCCTCGGCGGTCGCAGAAGCGGAAGGTCGGGGCCCACGGCACCGGTGCGCCACCGCTGGCGGCGCGGAAGTCCTCATGGGGCGTGCTGAGGTCGAGCTTGTAGAGGTTGAAGCGCTCCGTCAGGAGCGCGGCGACTCGGTCGTCTGGGTACGTCACGGCACCCATGCGCGCACAGCCCAGTCAACCCGGGGCCCAGAAATAGACCAGGCAGACCTCGGCGGACCCTGCGAGGGCCTCGCCGAAGTTGCCGTGCCAGCTCAGCTCGAGATTCGGATGGCTCACTGGCCGCGATTCCGCTCGGCGTCGATGAGGGCCTTGCCGGAGCTCTCGATCTCCTGCACCAGGGCATCGGCGAAGCCCGAGGTCGGGACCTTGGTGGCGCCCTCCATCTGGCGCGCGAAGTCGTAGGTCACCACCTTGCGGCCGACCACCCGTGGATAGGCGCCCTTGATCATGTCGGCGGCCTCCTGCCAGCCCATGTACTCGAGCATCATGACGCCCGAGAAGAGCAGCGAGCCGGGGTTGGCCATGTCCTTGTTGGTGTACTTCGGGGCCGAGCCGTGGGTGGCTTCGAAGAGCGCCACGTGATCGCCGATGTTGGCACCGGGCGCGATGCCGACGCCGCCCACTTCGGCGGCGACAGCGTCCGACAGATAGTCGCCATTGAGGTTGCTGGTGGCGAGGACGTCGAACTCTGCCGGGCGTAGCTGCAGGTGCTGGAACATGATGTCGGCGATGCGATCCTTGATCACGATCTTGCCGGCCGGTGCCTCGCCGCCGAAGTCGTCCCAGACCTGATCTTCGGTGATGGTCACGTTCCCGAACTCCTCGCGGGCGACCTCGTAGCCCCAGGCGCGGAAGGCGCCCTCGGTGAACTTCATGATGTTGCCCTTGTGCACCAGGGTGACGCTCTTGAGGTTACGGTCGATGGCGTACTGGATGGCCTTGCGCACCAGGCGCTTGGTGCCGAAGGAGCTGATCGGCTTGACCCCCAGGCCGGCGCCCTCGAAGAAGCTGGCCCCCATCTCCTCGCGCAGGAAGCGGGCCAGTTTCTCGTTCTCGGGCGAGCCGGACTCGTACTCGATACCGGCGTAAACGTCTTCGGTGTTCTCACGGAAGATCACCACGTCGACGTCCGCCGGATTGCTCAGCGGCGACGGCACGCCCTCAAACCAGCGCACCGGTCGGACGCAGGCGTAGAGGTCGAGGTCCTGGCGCAGGGAAACGTTGAGGGAGCGGAATCCACCCCCGACCGGGGTGGTCAAGGGTCCCTTGATCGACACCACCAGATCCTGCAGGGCGGCGCGGCCCTCTTCCGGATAGTAGTCCCCACCGTAGAGGTCGGCAGCCTTCTCCCCGAAGTAGAGCTCGGCCCAGTGGATACGGCGCTGGCCGTCGTATGCCTGCTCGACGGCGGCGTTCCAAACCCGGTGAGCCGCTTTGGTGATGTCGGCGCCAATGCCGTCGCCCTCGACGAAGCCGACGATGGGATCGTCCGGGACCACCAGCTGGCCGTCTTGAACGGAGATTTTAGTGCCGCTTTCGGGAAGGCGGATATGTTGGTAGCTCATCGGTTGGGTCTCCAGAGCGTTTGAGTCGAGATGGGCGGTGGGCGAGTTGGCGGCGCCGATACGGCGCCGCCGAGTCAACCTCTTTGAGCGTCAGGGCAGGCCGACGGTCGTGCTCCAGCGAGAGGTATCGCCGTTTTCGAAACTGTCCGCGAAGATATAGGTCACCTGAGTGGAGATCAAGTCCCGCAGAGAGTCCTGCAGATTGGTGAAAACGTCCTGGGGATTCGAGCCGTCGAGATCAGCGCGGCGGATCTTCCCGTTGGGGTCGTCGTCGGACCCGACACCCTCGGTCCAGTAGATCCAGCCGTTGCCGGCGTCGATGGCGAGGTCGTGGGGCTGGTCGAGGCTCGAGAGGATGATCTCCGGGTTCGAGCCGTCGAGATCGGCCCGCGAGATGGTCTCGTTGGCGCGGTCGGTCCAGTAGAGCTTGCCGCCGGCGACATCGAGGTCGAGGCCCCGGATGCCGCCGCTCTGACCGGTCAGGATATCGGTGAGGTTGGAGCCGTCGAGATCGGCGCGGCGGATGGCCGCCGTCGGCGAGCTGCCGCCGCTGATGCCCTCGGTCCAGTAGAGGTGGCCATTGACCGGGTCGAGGGCGAGATCATGGGGCTTCTCGCGGCTCGGCACGACGGTCGCCGGGCCACTACCGTCGGTGCCCGCCGAGTAAATGCCGCCGCCGCTGGCGGCTTCCTCGGTTTGGGCCCAGTAGAGAGTTCCGGTGGTGGGCAGGCGGCCCTGGACGATGACGCCGGGTTCGATGTCAGCCCAGAACAGAAAGTCACGTGGTCCCTGGGCGCCGGCAGGCGTCGCGACCAGCCAGAGAATTGCCAGCAAGAGCCCAGCAAGACGGCAGGTGAGGAGCATCTTCATGGTTGTTCGAACCTCGAGTTCTGTCGAAAAGGGCCGGCAGCGGAGACGCTGCCCGGGGAGGCCGATTCTATCCCGTGATCGACCAGTCCTTGGTAGGATCCGCGCTGCCGGTCTGGCCGTAATCTCTCCGCGAAGGCGGCCTCCAATCATCCGTCCCACCGGTCCTCGAAGATCGGTTTCCCAGCGAGGAGCTCTACAGACCATGAGCGATATCACCAGCCGCGGCTACGCCCATCCTGATGTTCTGGTGTCGACGGAGTGGGTCGAACGACACCTGAACGATCCCAAGGTTCGTATCGTCGAGTCGAACGAGGATCCGCTGCTCTACCCCGCCGGTCACATTCCCGGCGCGGTGGAGGTCGACTGGACCCGCGACCTCAACGATCCGGTGCGCCGCGATTACCTCGGGCGCGAAGGTTTCGAGCGCCTGATGCGGCGCCTCGGCATCGAGGCCGACACCACGGTGGTGTTCTACGGCGACAAGAACAACTGGTGGGCAACCTATGCCTTCTGGGTCTTCCAACTCTTTGGTCACCAGAACGCGCGGGTGATGGACGGCGGCAGCCTGAAGTGGAAGAACGAGGGGCGGGCGGTGACTCGCGAGGTGCCGACCTACGCCGAGTCCACCTACCAGGCGTCGCAGCGCGACGACTCGGTGGTGCGAGCCTTCCGCGGCGAGGTGCTCGACCACGTCAGCGGCCGGCGGCCCCTGATCGACGTGCGCAGCCCGGAGGAGTACACCGGCGAACGTCTCCACATGGAGGCCTATCCCAACGAGGGTGCCCTGCGTGGTGGCCACATTCCCGGCGCCGCCAACGTGCCCTGGGGGCGCGCCATCGATCCCGCCGACGGCACCTTTCTGACCGCCGAGGCGCTGCGCGAGATCTACGAAGGCGAAGCCGGCCTCGAGTCCGACGACGATGTCGTCGTTTACTGCCGCATCGGGGAGCGCAGCAGCCACACCTGGTTCGTGCTCACCCACCTGCTGGGCTACGACAAGGTGCGCAACTACGACGGCAGCTGGACCGAGTGGGGCAATCTGGTGGGCGTTCCCATCGAGCGCGGCTGATGTTGCCCGAGCGCCTGCGAGAAAATCTCGAGCTGCTCGCCCTGATGCCCGATCGGGCGGACCGCATCCAGCTCCTCATCGATACGGCGGAGCGCTTTCGGGAGGTCTCGGCGGAAATCGCTCAGCGCCCCTTTGGCGAGGAGCATCGGGTGCCGGCCTGCGAGTCGGAAGCCTTTGTCTGGGCGCTGCCGCGAACCGACGGTACCCTCGATTTCCACTTCGCCGTCGAGAACCCCCAGGGAATCTCGGCGATGGCGATGGCGGTACTGCTCGGCGAGTCCCTCTCCGGTGCCCCGCTCGACCAGGTGGCGGCGGTGCCGCGGGATGTCGTCTACGAGATCTTCGGACGCGAGCTCTCGATGGGCAAGTCGATGGGGCTGATGGGGATGGTGGCGATGGTCACCACCTACGCTCGACAAGCCAGCTCGTGAGCTCGCGGGAACTCCTTTCCCGCCAGCGCGATCCAATCAGTTAGCAAGACTCCCTTTTCGCCGAGACCTTCGGTGAGCAGGGACCGGACCTTCCGGCGGCGTGCGCGGGAGTCCGGGACGAGTGGCCCGCGCGGAGCCCTCACTTCGTCATCGATTCGGCCTACGAGGCCGAAGATCGGAGGAGGTGCTCGAATGGAAGAGAAGACTCGGTCCGCGACGTCGGATCATGCCCCGGACTACTGGATCGCCGAGGACGGTGATCCGCGTTTGCGTTGGGCGCTGGTCGGTGCCGCGGCGCTCCACGCCCTGCTGCTCTTCGCCCCGATTCCCCAGGCGGCGGCGACGGATTCGGCGGAAGAGGAGAAGCCCAAGGTCTTCGTGGTGCAGCCGGTGCGCTTCAAACCGCCGGTGGTCGAAGCGGTGCGAGAGATTCCCAAGAAACGGGTCAAGAAGGTCTTCGTCCCGGATCCCAATCCCCACGATCCGGAGCCGCTGCGCCAGGTGGTCGAGATCGAACCGCAGCTCGACCTGCCCGAGTCGGACATCATCTTCGACATTCCATCGGCGCCGCCGCCGGTCGAGCCGGCGGGGATTCTCCGGGTCGGGGGCGAGATCCGGCGTCCGGCGCAGCGGTTCGCGCCCTCGCCGCGTTACTCCGAGATCGCCCGCAAGGCGCGAATCCAGGGGGTGGTGATCCTACGGGCGGTGCTCGACAAGCAGGGCCGCGTCACCGACGTTCGCATCCTCAAGGATCTGCCCTTCGGCCTCGGCGAGGCCGCCGCCGAAGCGGTCGCCCGATGGGAGTACGAGCCGGCGACGCTGCGCGGCAAGCCGGTGTCCGTGGAGATGGAGATCTCGGTGCACTTCAGCGTGCAGTGAGGCTGGCGTTTCCGAGGGGCTGGCCTTTGCCCGCGGCCGCGGTCGGCGTAAGATGCGGCGCACCATGATTACGATCGATCTCAAAGGCAAGCGTGCCCTGGTGATGGGTGTGGCGAATGCTCGCAGCCTCGCCTGGGCGATTGCCTCGCGTCTTCACGAAGCCGGTGCGGAGCTCGCATTCAGCTACCAGGGGGAGCGCCTCCAGGGCGAGCTCGAGAAGCTCACCGCCGACATGCCGGGCCGCCGTCTCTACCAGTGCGACGTCACCAACGAGGAGGAGCTGCGGGGCCTTTTCGCGGATCTCGGCGAGGCCTGGGGCACGCTGGATTACGTCGTCCACGCCATCGCCTTTGCGCCGCGTCCGGCGATGGACGGTCGCTACATCGAGACCACCCGTGATGACTGGATCACCGCCCTGGAGATCTCGTCCTACTCGCTGGTGTCGGTGGCGCGCGAGGCGGAGCCGCTGCTCAACGAGGGCGGCGGCTTGATCACCCTGAGCTACCTGGCGGCGGAGCGGGTGGTGCCGAAGTACAACGTCATGGGCGTCGCCAAGAGCGCCCTCGAGTCGAGCGTGCGCTACCTCGCCTATGAGCTCGGCCAGAAGAAGGTGCGGGTCAATGCGATCTCGGCGGGGCCGGTGCGCACCGTCGCGGCGCGCAGCATTCCGGGCTTCATCAAGATGTACAAGCGCGTCGGGGCGATGGCGCCGCTGGGCGAAAATGTCAGCCACGCAGACGTCGGCAACCTCGGGCTGTACCTGCTGTCGCCGATGTCGAGCGGTATCACCGGGGAGACGGTATACGTCGACGGTGGGTACCACGTCATGGCGATGGAGTTGGGGGACGGGTGACGCCCCGCCTCGGCTTTGGCCGGGGCCGCGGTGGCGGCGGCTCTTCGCTTCGCCAGGTCGCCCGCGTGGTAGTGCTCAGCCTGCGGGTCGGCCCGCTACGGGTAAGCCTGCCTTGTTCGTCAGCCTCCTGCTGCGCGGTCCAGAGTCACCGCATCTCCAGCGTCCTGTGCCCTCTCCGCGTCCTCGACGTACTGAAAGTACGCCTGCGGCGCTTCAAGAACCCAGTCCTTGGATCTACAGCAACTCTGGACTGCTCGCGACGGAGTTGACGAGCAAGAGCAGGCTGTCCATAACTCGCCTTCGGCTCAGACAGATGGCTCCGCTTGTCCTTCGCGTGCCTATGGTCGGACTATGGAAGCTCTTGCTCGCGGGCTCAGGCTTCGCTCTGTGCCGCCACCACCGCGGCCCCTCCGTTGGAGGTTGGGGTCGGGAGTGGGTGCGGGGCGTTTAGGGTGTTGGTGGGGAGGTGTGAGTGCGGCCGCGGTGGCGGCGGCTCTCCGCTTCGCTGAGTCGCCCGCGTGAGATTCCTCAGCCTGCGAGTTGGCCCGCTTCGGGCGGAGCCATAACTCGCCTTCGGCTCAGACAGATGGCTCCGCTTATCCTCCGCGTGCCTAGGGTCGGACTATAGAATCTCCTGCCCGCGGTCTCAGGCTTCGCTCCGCGCCGCCGCCCCCGCAGCCCCTCCGTTGGTGATTGGGTCGGGAGTGGGTGGAGGCGGGGCGTTTAGGGTGGTGGTGGGTAAGAGGTGTGAGTACGGCCGGAGCCGCGTTGGCGGCGGCTCTTCGCTCCGCCGGTCGCCCGCGTGAGATTCCTCAGCCTGCGAGCCGGCCCGCTTCGGGCGGAGCCACAACTCGCCTTCGGCTCAGACAGATGGCTCCGCTTTTCCTGCGCGTGCCTAGGGTCGGCCTGTGAAGGCTTTTGCCCGCGGGCTCAGGCTTCGCTTCCGATCCGCCACCACCGCGGCCCCTCCGGTGGTGGTTCGGTTCCCGAACGGAGGCTGAGGGGGATTCGAGCAACCCCCGATCCCTGGAGCCGCAGGTCTTCGGAGAGTGATGGGTCCGAAAACGCCCACGGCCTCCGGAGGGAGGTCGCGCGAGCCGTAAGGCTCGTCTCGGGGCGCCCGGGCAGGGGTGAGGCCGCACGCCCTGTGCTTGCGGTCGGGCCGCGCAGGCCGAGGAGGGTTGGAACAACCCCTGATCCCTGGAGCCGCAGGTCTTCGGAGAGTGATCGGTCCGAAAACGCTCGCGGCCTCCGGAGGGAGGCCGCGCGAGCCGTAAGGCTCGTCTCGGGGCGCCCAGCCAGGGGGTGAGAGCGAACGACATGTACGTTCGGTCGGGCCGCGCAGGCCGAGGGGGGTTGGAACAACCCTCTGGACTGGTATCGGTCAGTTTCGGAGAGTGAGCGGTCTGAAATCACCCCGTGGCCTCCGAATGGAGGCCGCGCAACGCGGAGCGTTGTCTCGGGGCGCCCGGCCAGGGGGTGAGAGCGGACGACATGTGCGTGCGGTCGGGCCGCGCAGGCCGAGGGGGGCTGGAACAACCCGCTGGACTGGTATCGGTCAGTTTCGGAGAGTGAGCGGTCTGAAATCACCCCGTGGCCTCTGAATGGAGGCCGCGCAACGCGGAGCGTTGTCTCGGGGCGCCCGGCCAGGGGGTGAAGGCCGCACGACATGTGCGTGCGGCCGAGGGGGGTTGGAACAATCCCCCTTAGGAATTACAGCACCGTCTCGCGAACGACTTCTTCGACGGTGGTCAGGCCGTCTTTGATCTTGCGCAGGCCGCTCTGGCGGAGGGAGATCATGCCGTTTTCGATGGCCTTTTCGCGCAGCTCGACGGAGGTTGCGCCGGAGAGGATCATCTCGCGGATGTCGTCGTCGACGCTGAGCACTTCGTAGAGGCCGATGCGGCCCTTGAAGCCGGTGTTGCTGCAGCGCTCGCAGCCCTTGCCGCGGAAGAGCTTGATGCCGGCGAGGTCGTGCTCGGCGAAGCCGATCTCGAGGAGTGCCGCCTTGGGCAGGTCGAGGGGCTCTTTGCAGTAGGTGCAGACCCGGCGGACGAGTCGCTGGGCGACCACCTGGTGGACTGAGGTGGCGACCAGGAAGGGCTCGATGCCCATGTTCATGAGGCGGTTGATCGACGACGGGGCGTCGTTGGTGTGCAGGGTGCTGAGCACGAGGTGGCCGGTCATGGCGGCCTTGATGGCGACCTCGGCGGTCTCGAAGTCGCGGATCTCGCCGACCAGGATGATGTTCGGGTCCTGGCGCAGGAAGGAGCGCAGGGCGGCGGCGAAGTTGAGGCCGATCTGCTCCTTCATCTGGACCTGGTTGATGCCCGGCAGGTTGAACTCCACCGGGTCCTCGGCGGTCATGATGTTGGTTTCCGGCGTGTTGATGCGCTGCAGGGCCGAGTACAGGGTGTTGGTCTTACCGGAACCGGTGGGACCGGTCACCAGCACCATGCCGTAGGGACGCAGGATCGCTTGCTCGAAGACGCGAAGGGACTCGGCCTCGAAGCCGAGCTTCGTCATGTCGAGCATCAGCTTGTCTTTGTCGAGCAGCCGCATGACGATCTTCTCGCCGAAGATCGTCGGCAGCACCGAGACGCGGAAGTCGAGGTCCTTGATCCGGCCGCCGACCTTGGTTTTGATCTTGATGCGGCCGTCCTGCGGCAGGCGCTTCTCGGCGATGTCCAGCTTGGCCATGATCTTGACGCGGCTGGTGATCGCCTCCTTGAGCTTGATCGGCGGGTGCATCATTTCGTAGAGGACGCCGTCGATGCGGTAGCGCACCCGGTAGTCCTTCTCGTAGGGCTCGATATGGATGTCCGAGGCGGCGCGCTTGATGGCGTCCGTCAGGATGATGTTGACCAGCTTGACGACCGGCGCCGTCTCGGACTCCTCTTCGAGGGTGGCGAGGTCGAGATCTTCCTCTTCGTCGAGCACCTCGAGGTCGGCCTCGGCCTCCTCCGTGAGGTCCTCCATCACCTTCTTGAGCTCGATGGCGTGGGTCGAGCCATAGTGCTCTTCGATGGCGGCGCGCAGCGAGATCTCCGACGTCACCACCGGCTCGACGCGGTAGCCGGTCATGAACTTGACGTCGTCCATGGCGAAGACGTTGGTGGGGTCGATCATCGCCAGGGTCACCGTGGCACCGGCTTTGGCGACCGGCAGGATGGTGTATTTGCGGGCGATGTCCGCCGGAATGATCTTGAGGACGGTCTCGTCGATCTCGAGATGGGCGAGATCGACGGAGGGGACGCCGAAGTGCTGGCTGAGCAGGTCGATGAGGTTGGCTTCGCTCAGGAACCCGAGCTTGACCAAGTTGCTCCCCAGGCGGCCGCCTTGAGACTTCTGGGCGGCGAGCGCTTCGTGGAGTTGCTCATCGCTGACTTTTCCCGTCTTGACGAGGAAGTCGCCAAAGCGGTCGAAGGCCGTTCTCGAGCTCGAAGCCATGCTTTGTCCCCTTAGTACCGAAGCCCGCTGCCCCGCACGGGCTCAGAAGAAAGATTCCCTCGGTCCAGTCTAGCAACGCCGCGTTTGGACGGTCAATGTGCTTTGTTTTCAGTCGATTTAGGCAGTGCAACGGGAGTAATAAGAGGCCCTTCGGGGGCCTCCGAGAGGAGCTCCAAGGCGCGCGCCACGACGGTTGCCGGGGGCAGTCGCTCGAGGCGTTGGGCCGGATCTCGGTCGCGACGGTAGGAGAACGAACCCTCTGGCTCGAGGCAGAGGGCGCCTCGAGGATGGCCGTAGGGGCCGTGACGGCGGGGATCGGTGGGGCCGTAGAGCATCAGAACCGGCGTGCCGAGGGCATGGGCGAGGTGGAGAGGCCCGGTGTCGCCGCCGAGGGCGAGGCGGCAACGACGCAGCAGCCAGGCCATGGCCGCCAGGCTGGTCATAGGAGCGACGACGGCGGCCGGCCCGGCGGCCGCGGCGATGGCTTGGGCGAGGGGCTCTTCGCCGGGTCCCGAGGACAGTAGGGTGCGGTGGCCGGCGCGGTCGTGCAGGGCGCTGACGACCTCGGCCCAGCGCTCCGTCGGGTAGTCCTTGCTCGGCCAGCCGGTGCCCGGGTGAAGCAGGAGGAAGGGCTGATCGGCGAGGTTCGCGGCGGTCAGCACATCCTCGCCTTCAGTCTGGCCTCCCGGCAGCAGGTCATGGCTGGCGAAGTCGATCGGTCGAGGCTCGATGCCGAGGGCGGTGAGGGGAGCGAGGGCGTGGTCGACGGCGTGGTCGCCCGCCGGCGTCACCGGATGGTTGATCCACAGTGCGCTCGAGGGCTCGCGGCGATGGCTGCGGGCCAGCCCGATGCGGCGCGGCGCGCCCGACAGCCGGGCGATGGCGCCGCCCTTGTGGTTGCCCATCAATTCGAGGGCGATGTCGGCTCGAAAGGCCCGCAGGCGCTGGTAGAAGTCCCGCCAGGCTCGTCGCTGGGGGTTGTGCCAGGGCCGGCGTCGCCAGGTGCGCAAGCGAACCTCGAGGCGCTCGTCGATGGCCGGAAGATCGATCAGGGGAGCCATCGGCGCTTCCACCACCCAGGCGATCTTGGCCGCCGGCTGGGCGCGGCGCAGGGCCATCAGGGTGGGCAGGGAGTGGACGATGTCGCCGAGGGCGCTGGTCCGGATGATGAGAATGCGAGGCGGCGCGGTCACCGGCGATTCCTGGCTCGAGCTCGCTTAAGGCAGCGAGCGGACCTTCGAGATGAGGTCGCTGGTGGCGTGATCTTTGGGGTCGCCCACCAGTCGGGTCTCACCCCCGTAGGCCTTCACCGTGGCGTACTCCGGGACCCGTTCCGGGGTGCCGTAGTCGGGCCCCTTGCAGTGCACGTCCGGGCGCAGGCGGGCGAGCAGTGGCGCCGGACTGTCGCCGTCGAAGATCACCACGAAGTCGACTGGCTCGAGGGCGGCGAGAAGCTCGGCCCTTTCCGCTGCCGGAACGATCGGCCGTCCCGCTCCCTTGAGGCGGGCGACGGAAGCGTCGTCGTTGATCGCCACCACCAGGGCGTCGCCCTGGCTGCGGGCGTCGCGCAGGTAGCGCAGGTGACCGACGTGCAGAAGGTCGAAGTGGCCGTTGGCGAAGGCGACTCGCCGGCCTCGCTGGCGCAGCCCTTCGAGCTCGCCGGCGAGCTCTTCGGTGGCGATCACGCGTCCCATTGCAGGGCCTCGAGAAGTTGCGAGTTCTGGCTCACCGCCTCGCGCAGCTCGTCCGGGTGAACGACGGCGGTGCCCATCTTCATCACCACCACGCCGCCGGCATAGTTGGCGAGAACGGCGCCTTGTGCCGGTGTGGCGCCGGCGGCGAGGGCGAGGGCGAAGGTGCCGATCACGGTGTCGCCGGCGCCGGTGACGTCGGCCACTTGATCGGTACCGTGGACCGGCAGGTGAAGGGCGCGTTCGGCTTCGAACAAGGTCATGCCGCGGGAACCGCGGGTGATCAGGAGCCAGCGCGCGGCCAGCACATCGCGCAGCCGGCGTCCGTTGGCGACCAGCGTCGGGCGATCTTCGCCGAGGCTGTCGCCGAGCAGGGCGCAGGCTTCCTCTTCATTGGGGGTGGCGCCGTCGATACCGCGGTGCTGATCGAGGCGAAAGCGGCTGTCGCAGAGTAGCTGACAGTCGCTTCCCAGGCTTTGGCGCAAGCGCGGCGTGCGCTGCGGGTCGACGGCGCCGTAGCCGTAGTCGCTGAGCACGGCGACCGCCGGTCCTTGGGCGGCGACGGTGGCGAGGTGAGCGTCGAGGGCGGCACGGGCACTCTCGTCGGGCACGAAGTCCTGCTCGATGTCGAAGCGCACGATCTGCTGCTTGATGCCGTGGGGATCTCCCCCCAGGACCCGGGTTTTGGTGGGGGTGGCGTAATCCCGCTGGATGTGAATCGTATCGGTGGCGATGCCGACCTCGCGCAGGGCCTCCAGCAGATCTCGGCCGTTGGCGTCGTCGCCCACCACTCCCACCACTCGGGGGACACCGCCGAGGGCGGCGACGTTGGCGGCGGCGTTGGCACCGCCGCCGGGGGCGAGATGCTCGCCCTCGTGGCGCAGGATGAGGACCGGTGCCTCGCGGCTGATGCGCTTCGGCGAGCCGGTGATGAAGCGATCCGCCACCAGGTCGGCGAAAAGCGCCACCGGCCGATCGGCCATGCGGTCGACGATCGCCAACAACGAGTCGGCGGTGATGGGCTCTCGGTCTGTGGGCATAGGGGCCGCCAGATCTTACACCTCCGACGGTTCCGGCGGGATCTCACGGCGGGACGGATCGGGGGCCGAGATCGGGGTGCGATGGCCGGGAGAGTCTTCCCCGGGGGGAGAGAATTCCCAGGGAATATTTCAAATTCGAATGAGATACTGACGAGTGAATGTGTCGCTTTGGGGATGTCGCCCCGTCAGGACGGCACATAGCTGTGTCGGTCCGTCCTCTCTGAGGGACGGTCGAGGCCAGGAAACACAGCCGTTGTAACGATTATCACGCCCCTTCATCCGTTGGCATCGGATGTGCGTATGAAATGGGCATGAGCTTGGCTACTAGGAACGCGGGGGACACCATGACGAATCAAGCCGCAATCAGGCACCAGCGAGGTTGGGACTTCGAGGTCGCGGCCATGCCCTTCGTGGATGCGCTTTTCAATACGGCCTACCGCATGACTCGCAACGCCGAGGACGCGGAGGATCTGGTCCAGGAGACCTACCTCAAGGCCTACAAGTACTACGACAAGTTCGAAGAGGGCACCAACTTCAAGGCGTGGCTCTTCAAGATCATGAAGAACACGTTCATCAACAACTACCGCAAGAAGCAGCAGGCGCCGCCGCAGAGCGACTTTGCGGACATCGAGGAGTCCTTCGAGACGCAGGTCAACGAAGATCTGTCGCCGCGCACCAAGGACCCCGAGCAGGAGCTGCTCGAGAATGTCCTCGATCAGGATCTCCAGCGCGCCCTCGACGACCTGCCGCCGGACTACCGCATGGTGGTCTTGCTCGCCGATCTCGAAGGCTTTGCCTACAAGGAGATCGCCGAGATCCTCGAAGTCCCAGTGGGCACGGTGATGAGCCGCCTCTACCGCGGGCGCCGACTGCTCGAATCGGCCATGCTCAAGTATGCTCGCGAGCACGGCTATCTGCGCCAGGGCGAACCGGCGAAGATGCGCAGCCGCGACGAGAAGCCTTCCTGAGACGTCTTCGGAATTTCACTTCGGGACGCTTTGGTTTAGGCTTCTCGAGGTCGAGATGGACAAGAACGAGGTCGACGGGGTTCGACGCGTGGAGGTCGCGGGATGAGCCGAGGGCTGAGTTGCCAACGGGTGGCCGAGATGATCTACCTCTTTTTCGACAACGAGATGGACGGCGATCTCCGGGTCTCCTTCGAAGAGCACATCGACTACTGTGCCCCCTGCGCCGAGCAAGTGCAGTACACCCGTCGGGTTCTGCTGACGGTGCGACGCCGTTGCGTGCGTCGCTGCGCGCCCCGCAGCTTGCGGGACCGCATTCTCGAGCGAATGGAGCATCGCCGCGCCATGACGCGGCCGGGGCCCTGATTCCTCGATCACGAACTGAAGGGAGGTTGCCATGAGCCGAAACATCGTACGGGTCGGAATCCTGCTGATCCTTGCGCTGGCGGTCGGTGTCCTTCCGCTGTCGGCGCAGGAGCTGCGCCTCGAGGGGCTCGGTGGCGAAGCGCTGCGCGAGGCCGACCTCGACGGCAAGCGCACCATCATCGTCTTTTGGGCCTCGTGGTCGCCCCGCGGGCGGGACGTGGTGGATCGGGTCAACGGCATCGCCGACCAGTGGGCCGGCAAGGCCCGCGTGATCACCGTCAACTTTCAGGAAGATCCGGCGACGGTGCGGCAGTTTCTCGCCGGCAAGGGGCTGAAAGTGCCGGTTTTTCTCGATGCTGATGCCTCCTTCTCGAAGAAGTACTCGCGCCCGGACTTGCCAGCCTTGGTGGTCCTCGATGGCCGCAAGCCGCTGCTCAAGGTTCGGATGCCGGCCGATCCCAATGCCGAGCTCTCCCGCGTGCTCGGTTGATCGTCTGAGTCTCGAATAAGAAAACCAGCGCGAATTCAGTCCGCGCGGACGCTCGGCTCCTCTCTTGGATCAGGAGAGGAGCGAGCTGCGTGCTGCCTCGCGGCCGGGATCGCCGGTGCCGCGCGGGAGCCCCTGGTTCCAAGGCCGGTGTGTCCGATGTTCCGGACAGCGGTTGCCTCGCTGCTTCTTTTGTCTTACGATGCAGGCGAAAATGTCGATCAAATAAGGGATTTTCGTAGATACCGATCGATTCATGACGCGTCGCCCTCAGATCTCCGTCCTGCGCTGGGCTCTCCCTCTGGCTCTACTCGCCGTGGCCCTGGTGCTGATGCTGTCGCAGCGACGTCTCACCGAGTTTGCGCAGTCGCCCTTTCCGCTGCCGAATCCG
Source organism: Acidobacteriota bacterium (assembly GCA_039028635.1). NCBI lineage: Bacteria > Pseudomonadati > Acidobacteriota > Acidobacteriota bacterium. Next base: position 34,450 of record JBCCHV010000002.1, on the reverse strand, counting down.
CTGCCCTTCGACGAGGCCCTGGCCGGCCTCGATCCACTGCCCTTGCCGGCGGTCGATGGCTCGGCGATTCCGTTGCGCGTGACGATGGAGTCCGGAGACACCCTCGGCGGTTTGCTGCAGAGCACCGGGCTCGAGGCGTCGGAGGCGTCGGGAGCGATCCTCGCTCTCGAGGAGTACCTCGACGTGCGACGCCTGCGCCCGGGACAGGCGGTCTCCTATTACCTGGGGGCCGATTCGCGACCGGAACGCCTGACGATGCGGATCGGCGACAGCGGCAAGGTGCACCTGGCGCGGGCTTCGGAAGGATGGGCGACCACCTGGACACCGTTCGAGCGGCGCGTCGAAACGCGCGCCATTCGGGGCGAGCTCGAGGGGGCCCTGGAGAGCGCCATCGTGGCCAGCGGTGGAGTCGGCAAGCTGTCCTTCAAGATGGCCGAAGTGCTGCAGTGGGATCTCGACTTCAACCGTGATCTGCGGGTGGGAGACGAGTTCGAGGTGCTGTTCGAAGAGGTCTACCTCGACGGTCGCTACCACGGTCTGGGCAACGTCTTGGCGCTGAGCTACCAGAACGGTGGCCGCACCCTCGAGGCCTTTCGCTACGGCTCCGGCGACGGGGGCTATTACGGTCCCGACGGACGTCCCCTCGAGAAGATGTTCCTGCGTTCGCCGCTGCGCTACTCGCGGGTCACCTCGCGCTTCAATTTGCGGCGCTTCCATCCGGTCCTGAAAAAGTACCGGCCGCACTACGGTGTCGATTACGGCACCCCGGTGGGAACGCCGGTGCGGGCGACGGCGAGCGGGGTGGTGACCTTCGCCGGCTGGAACAAGGGTGGTGGCAAGGTGGTCAAGGTGCGCCACGCCAACCGCTACTTGACCGCCTACCTGCACCTGTCGCGCTTCGCCAAGGGGGTCGCTCCCGGCCGCCGCGTCGAGCAGGGCGAGGTGATCGCCTATTCGGGCAATACGGGTTTGAGCTCCGGACCCCATCTCGACTACCGGGTGCAGAAGAACGGTCGCTGGATCGATCCCCTCTCGCTGCGCAATGTGCCGGCGCAGCCGATTGCGGTGGCCGAGCTCGATCAGTTCTACGCCTGGCGTGATCGTTGTCGCGACAGCCTGGAGCGCGGAGTGGGCCTGGGCTCGGCTCCGCTGCCGGACACGGTGGTGGCCGCCGAGAGTGCGCCGCCGCCGTCGCGCTCCGTGTCGACGGCCACCGCCGGACGCTGATCCCCGACATGTCCGAATCTGCAGGGACGCCGGTTTCGGCGCGCGCCTGGTGCCGTGTCGATCTCGCCGGTGGCACCCTCGATCTCTGGCCGCTGGGACTCCTCCATCCAGGCTCCCGCACCGTCAACTTGGCAATCGATGTGGCCGTCTCGGTGACGCTGCGCCCCCGGGCGGAGGGGTTCCGGGTGCGGCAGGGAGACGACGAAGCGATCGCCGACTCGGTGACCGAGCTCAAGGCTCTGCCGGGGGCCGCCCTCGCCGGGTTGGTCTTCGAGGCCCTCGAGGTGCCGGGGGCGGAGGTCGAGATCGAGAGCGGCTCACCGCGCGGCGGCGGGCTCGGTGCGAGCTCGGCTCTGGCCGTGGCGCTGATTACGGCGGGCGATCGGCTGCGCGCCGGGCGCCGCCGTCTGCCGGCCGAGACGGTGGCGATCGCCCGCGATCTCGAAGCGGCCTTGATGGAGCTTCCGACCGGCATTCAAGATCACTACCCGGCCTTGCTCGGCGGTGCCCTCGAGATCACCTTCCGTCCCGGCAGTCATCGCGCTCGCAAGCTCGCCGTCGATCTCGAGGCCTTGGGGCGCTGTCTGGTGGTGGCCTACAGCGGGCAGAGCCATTTCTCGGCCGGCAACAACTGGCAGATCATTCGCCGCCGGCTCGAGGGTGACCGAGAAGTCGTGGAGCGGTTCGCCGCCATCTCGCGGGTTGCCGAGGAGCTAGCGCCGGCCCTCGAAGCCGGTGACCTTCCCCGGGTCGGCGAGCTGATGAGTGCCGAGTGGGCCCAGCGCCGCGGACTTGCCGATGGCATTTCGACGCCGACTCTGGAAGCCTTGCTCGAGGCCGCCGGCGCCGCCGGCGCCTGGGGCGGCAAGGCCTGCGGGGCGGGCGGAGGAGGGTGCCTGGCGGTGTTGGCGCCGGAGGAGCGGCGTCGAGCGGTGATGGCCGCCCTCGAAGCGGCCGGAGCGACGCTCCTGCCGGCGGCCCCGGCGGGAGAGCCCCTCATCCTGAAAGACCTCTCTTCTGCGACGTAGGGCACCGCTGGAAAACGGAGGGTGCCGTGGTTGCCGTGGGTGCAGCTCCGCCGAGCGGGCTTGCCGCCGCCGTCGCGTTGTCGGGGGTGCCTCGCGAGGCACCCCCGGTGGCGGAGGAAACTGAGCTACTGGCGGTTGTCGACGCGGTTCTCGAGCAGAGCGCGAACGCTCTCGACACCGCCGTCTTCCCCGAGGTGATAAACCGGGTTCCAGCCTTCGGCGACGGTCTCCCGGAAGAAGACGTTGCCTTCGTTCTCCCATGCGATCAGGAAGTGCTCGCCGCTGCTCGACAGGTAGATGGCGAGGTTCTCCGAGCCGACCTCCGGAAGCGGACGCTGGGCTGTCGGGCGGACGCGCAGATGAAGCGAGATGGGGCCGATGTCGGCGTTGATGCGGGCACCGACATCGATCAGCTGATGGCGGGTGCCTTCGGCCACCGCCACGACATCCAGCTCGGTCCACTGGACCGCCGCCTCGAGCATGTGGCGGTACGCCCCCTGGGCGAGGCCTTCGACGTTGCACTGCGGCCCACAGCCTCGCGCCATGACGTAGGCTTCGACCTGGTCCGCCAGTCCCTGGAGGAGGTCCTGATGCAGACGGGCGCCGACATCGATGAGCTGGTGACGCGTGCTGCCGACCAGCACCGAGAGGCTCGTGGGATCGCTGAGGTCGAGGCTCTCGCCGACCTGGACGATGGTCTCGCGCACGATTTCGGCGAGATGGCTGAGCTCGCCCGGCAGCACGCGGAAGTCCATCGACGTGAGCTGACCGGACACCGGATCGACGAAGGCCACGACCACCGTACCGGCATTGGTGCCCGGTCGTACGGTCGGCGTCTGGAGGAGCTTGCTCGACACCGGGGTCTCGCTGACCGGGCGATCATCCGGTAGATAGTCCACCGGCTGGTAAATGGCGTGGGCGCCGAGGTAGAGACCCTCCTCGAGGACCACCGGAGCGTAGTGAATCTGGGTGCCTTGGTTGACCAGGGTCTCGGACCACACGACGTGCAGCAGGGTGCGCTCTTGGACCGTGCGGGTGTCGTCGTCGTGCAGAATCTCGTAGGAATCTCGGGTCACCGTCAGGCGAGAGGTCGAGCGGTCGACCGTGCGGAGGTTCGAGACCAGCACGTTGGCGCCCCAGGACTGACCGCCGAAGGTGGCGAGAATCAGCTTGTTGGTAGCGCCTCGGCTCTCCCACAGGACGTGGACGTTGTCCGAGATCACCAGGCGGGGATGGTTTTCGAGCTGGGGGCCGGCCGATCCCGGAACCAGCACCGTGCGCACGACGCCGTCGTGCTGGGTCACCCGCAGGGCGAGAACCTGGTTCTCGGGCGGAGCGATTTCGCCGCCGGGGAAAATGTCACCGTAGCGGCCGTGAAGGATTTGGTAGAGCGTGCCATCGGCGCCGAGGGCACGGCTGGTGGGCTGTTCGGCGGCAGCGGTGCCGGCGAACAGGACAAGGCCTAGAAGCAGAATCGTGAAGTAGAACCGGCGCATGTCATCAGGCCCTCAAGTTGATCATCTTGCGGACGTCGATCGCGAACAGGAACTCGGTGAGAAAGGGCAGGTCCGGGAAGTAGCGCTGCAGGCGATCAAAGCAATCCCGGGCGTCGGCTTCGAGGCCGAGCAGATTGGCCGCCTCGCCAAGCAGGTAAAGGGAGTTCTTGAGCACGTCGAGGTCGCCCAGCTTCTCGGCCAGCTCGAGGGCGCGATGGCCGTGGCGCCAGGCGTGGCGGTAGCGCGACACCTCGAGGTGAGCGAAGCAGAGGTCGAGGTGGGCGACCATCAAGGCGCGCTCCGCGCCGGTGCGCCGGAACACTCGCAGGCTGCGGAAGAGCAGGTCGAAACCGGCGAAGTGGCGGCCCAAGGAGATGTACGAGTAGCCGAGATTGCCCCAGATCATGGCGCGCCGCAGCTCCGGGGCGTCGGCCTGGGCGGAGAGGGCGTTCTCGTACTCCATGGCGGCTTCTTCGAAGCGGCTCTCGGCGATCAGCAGGTTGCCCATCAGGTTGTGGCTCGAGGCGCGCCATTCGGGCTCCGGCGACTCCAGCTTGACCAGCTCGCCGCGGGCGATGCGGGCGTAGAGCAGGGCCTTCTTGCGGTCCTTGCGGATTTCGTAGATGCGGGCCACGTTGTAGGCCGCCAGACGCCGATTGACGGTGTTCGAAGAGCTGCTCAGGATCTCGCGCAGGGAGCGCAGCACCTCGTCGCCTCGGCCGAGGGAGATGAGGACGGCGCTGCGGTTGCAGAAGGAGCGATCGACCAACTCGCGCTCGCCCAGCTCTTGGGCGACCTGCCAAGACTCCTCATAGAGCTCGAGGGCCTCTTCGAGGCGTCCAGCCTCGAGGGCGGTGCCGGCCTCCTCCCGCAGATTCTGATAACAACTCATGGGATCGCTTTGCGTCATGGGCGGGCTCCGTGGGTGTCTCGGTGGCGTTCCGTGAAAATCGTCGTGAGGGATTCGAGGCGGTCTGGAAGGCAGGTCGTCGGGCGATTGCGGACCGGTCAGCTCACCGAATGTCGGAAAGCGACGAATTCTTCGATCTCGTGTTCGTCGCCTTGGCGTTTCGTCTTTCGTTCCCGTCGTGCGCGTCTCGGTTCACGTTCGGCGTCCGCAACCAGCTCCGGCAAACCCACGCCGAGCTCGCGGGCGATCGAAGCCAGGGTATCGAGAGCGATGCGGAAGCCTCCCTTTTCCATTCGCACGAGATCGGCAGTTTGGATGCCGACTCGAGCTGCCAATTCGGCGGGCTGGAGACCGCGCTCCTTGCGCAGCCGGCGAAGGGTGCGACCGAAAAGCTCGATCTGGCCCGAATCGGGGCCTACCGCCATGGCTTCTTCTCAAAGACCCGGGACGATCGCCGGAGCGGTCCCGGAGCCGGTCAACGATGGCGCGCGCGCTCTTCGAGAATCGAATGGGCGCGGGCGCGATCGATGGTGTCGTCGAAGGTCAGGTTGCGGGGACCGCTCCAACCCTCGGGCCGGGTTTCGATGTAGCGGACGCTGTTCTCGTCGTCCGCCGCGATCAGTAGCTCGTCACCATCGGCCGACCCATAGAGCACCGGCTCCAGGCCGTCCTCGAGCTCGGGAGCTGCCCAGTCGGCGATCGGCAGCAAGCGAATCAGGTGATTGCCGTGGGGCACCTCGCCGAGGGACACCTCGAGGAAGGTGGCCGGAAGGGAGTTGGAGCGCTCCATGCCGGGGCGTGACATCCGAGCCCCGATCTCGATGATGTGGGAGCGGGCCGTTTCCGCCAGCGATTCGATCTCGAGGCTGTCTCCGGCGTCGCCGAGGGCGAGGATCTCGTCGCGCGTCTGGTCGGCGAGGAAGCGGGCGAAGCGCGGCTCGACGTCGAGGCGGGCTCCGATCTCGATGATGTGGGAGCGGGCGGCGCTGCTGATCGATTGGATTCCGCCGCCGCCGTGAGCTCCGATCTCGATGATGTGGGAGCGGGCGGCGTCTCCGATGCCGACGATCTCACCGGGCACGACGTCGAGCTCGAAGCTGACCACGCGGTCGCTGCGCGGATTGGCGAAGATCGCCGTCAGGCTGGCTTCGTCGCGGCCCGGCTGCAGGTTCGGGTAGCGCGCCAAGCGCGCCGCCAGTCCGGCCCCCTCGCCGTCCGCCGCCGGGTCGAAGTCGTTGAGCTCGATGGTCGGGGGGCTGTCCGACGGGAAGCTGCCATCGATCAGAGTGACCGGAGCGTAGAGCACTTTGTCGCCGTCACCGGTCTCCTCCCACCAGGTGAGGTGGAGGATGGTGCGGTGCTGCAGGCGAGTGCCGCCGTCCTCGGCCGGCACCATGTACTCGTCGCGGGTGATCTGGAGCTTGGGAGCGCCCTTGGGGCTGAAGCGATTGCCCTGGATGGTCACCACCGGTGACCATGCGCCATCCTTCAAGCCGACCAGCTTGAGGCTGGGATGGATGTAGTTCTTCCAGCTCTCCCAGATCAAGAACACCGTGCCGCTGGCGTCTTCGAAGAAGAGTTGTGGATTCTGCTCGAACTCGGGACCCACGGAGTGGGGCACGCCCATGCGGCGGCTGGTGCCGTCGGCGAAGGAGATGTCGACGGCCAGGGCGTTGAACTCGCCGTCGGAGGTGCCGGCGAGACCCGGGAATAGGTTCGAGGCGTTGCCGGAGCGGGCGACGTAGACTTCGCCGTCGATGCCGACGACGGCGTCCTTGGGGCTTGCCAGGAGTGGGCTGGCGAGCAGCAGAGCGAGGGCGGTGAGGGTGCGCAGCTTCATCGTTCTAGGCCTTCAGATTGATGATGCGGCGAACATCGACGGCCGCCAGGAGGTCGCAGAACTGAGCGTCGGGATAGAACTGCTCGAGGCGCTCGAAGCAGTCCCGGCCGGCGCCGCGATCTCCATTCATGGTGTGGGCCTCGCCGAGTAGGTAGAGGGCGTTCTTGATCGACTCGTCGAGGCCGAGATCCTCGGCCAAGGCGAGAGCCCGCTGGCCATGCCCCCGGGCCAGCCGCGGCCGATCGTTCTCGAGCAGCGCGAAGCAGAGGTCGAGGTGGACCGACACCAGAGCCGTGCGCGCCCCCAGGCGGCGCAGCAGGCGAACACTCTCGTAGAGATGACGGAATCCGGTGCGGGTGTCGCCCTCGAGGATCAGGCAGTAGCCGAGATTGTCGAGAATCTGGCCGCGGCGCAGGCTCGGGCCCGGAGCGAGCAGCTCGAGGGCGCTCGAGTAGGCCGCCGTGGCGCGCCGCGAGTAGCTGCGCGCCAGCAGCAGGTCGCCGATCTGGTTGAAGCTCGAGGCGCGCCATTCGGTATTGCCGATGGCTTGCGCGCGGTCGCGGGCCACCTGGGCATAGAACAGGCCCTTGCGGTAGTCCTTGCTGAGCTCGTAGTGGCGGGCGATGTTGTAGGCCGCCAGGAAGCAGTTGGCGGGATCGCCGCCGCGCGGATTGCCGTTGCGCATCAGGATCTGGCGCAGCTGGGGAACTTTGCCGTCCCCGCGGCGCAGCTCGATCTCGACCGCGGCGAGGTTGCAGGAAGCGCGATCGACCAGTGTCGGCCGGGCGATCTGCCGCGCCATCTCGAGGGCGGCCTCGAAGTGGCCGTGGGCGGCTTCGTGATCTCCCGCCGTGATGGCCTTCAGGCCACGCTCGCGGAGGGCTTCGTAGGCGGACTCGAGGGCGGTCACGGATCGACCTCCAGGGCGTAGCCGGCATCGTCTCGCTGGCCGCGCTTGAATGCGATGAACTCTTCGACCTCTCGCTGGGCGTCGTCGTCGAGCTGCCGGAACTGGCGGATCAACTGGACATCGCGAGGTGTGATGGTCTCGTGATTGAGGTCTTCGAAGAACTCGCCGATGCCCATCTTGAACTCGGCGAGGATGCGAAACAGGGTGTCCAGGCTGACCCGGTACTCGCCCTTCTCCATGCGCGACAGATCGGACTGCTGAATGCCGATCCGCGACGACAGCTCGGTCTGCGTCAGCCGACGCTCCTTGCGCAGCTGTCGAATCTTCTGGCCCACCAGTTGGACCTGGCGCGTTTTGGGAAGTGGAGGCATAGGCTCTGAAAGCTCTGGAATCGACTCTAGTTTTGGATATTTCGGTCTATGTCAAATCGGCATAGGTTTTTTGGTGACACGCGCCAGTTTATGGTGCACCGGCTTGGCCTGTCAACTCGAAGAATCTCGCTCCGGACTGGCCTTTCGTGGTAGAAAATCGCGCCCCTCTCCGGCCTTCTCCGGGGAGATCACCGGAGCGATCATGGCCCGCGATCTGTTCTTGCTCAAGGAGCTCGTCAAGCGCGATTTTCAAGGGCGCTATGCGGGCTCCGTCTTGGGCTTTCTCTGGTCGCTGCTGCAGCCCCTCTGGACCCTGATCCTCTTCACCTTCGTGTTCAGCACGGTGATGAAGATCTCGCTGGTGGGCGAGCGCACCGAGAGCTTCGCCGTCTTTCTCTTCGCCGGCCTGCTGCCGTGGCTGGCGGTCCACGAGGGAGTTCTGCGCTCGGCGACGGCGATCACCGACAGCGCCGACCTGGTCAAGAAGCTACGTTTTCCCTCGCAGATCCTGGTGCTGGCGGTGGTGGTGGCGGCTCTGCTTCACCAACTGATCGCTCTCGGCGTCTTTCTGGTGATCTTGGCGGCCACCGGTGCCCTGAGCTGGGTGACCCTGCCGCTGCTGATTCCGGCGATGGCGCTGCAGACCGCCATCGCCCTTGGCCTGGGGCTGCTGTTGGCGGCTCTGCACGTGTTCTTTCGGGATATCCAGCAGATTCTGGGCATGGTGTTCAATGCTTGGTTCTATCTGACGCCGATCGTCTACCCGCTGGATTTGGTGCCGGACTCCTTCGTTGGGTTCCTTCACCTGAATCCCCTGACCCCTTTGGTGGGCCTCTACCGGCATGCCTTGCTCGGGCCGCCGGGCTGGCCGCCGTGGCCGCCGTTGATCGGTCTGACCGTCTTCGCCGTGCTTCTCCTGGGCTTGGGCGGTTGGGTGTTCCGCCGTCTCAGGGGCGCCTTCGTCGATGAGATCTGACCCGTGATCGGTGCCTTCGGGGGAAGCTGGCGCGGCCCTTGCTTCAAGGGTTTCGGGTTCGATGTTCGATGGCTTCCGTAGAAGTCGGGTCGGGTCGAGCTGATATTTTGAGAATGACTGCCCCGAGAGGAGATTTGGGCCCATGATGCTGCGACCTGACAACCCCCGAGCGCCCTGGCGACTGTTGTTGACGGGCGCCATTCTGGCCCTTCTGTCCGCTTGCTCTCAGGCGCCAGCGCCGAAGACCGTGGCGGAAGCTGCGGGCGACGAGCCGACCGCTGCGGAGCCGGCCACTGAGTCCGCCTCCGCTGAGACCACGGTGCCCACCGAGGAAGAGGAGTTGATTCGCCGCTTCGGCGTCGGTGTCGAGGGCGGCACCGAACGACGCAAGGCGATGGAGCGTGAGGTCAATCAGCCTCCCGATGAGAACTGGCTGAAGGATGAGGCGGGGCGGGAGTATTACCTCAAGTCTCTGCCCAAGGATGCCGAGCGTTGGTACTACGCCGACGATGCCAAGACCAAGGTGCGCTACGGCTACGACTTCTACGAGCTCGAAGAAGAACGCGAGCAGGAGCTCGTCGTGCGAGTCTTCAAGCCGGTGGCGCCCCTCAACATCAAGCTCAAGGACGAGGCGAGGTTCGCGGCTCTGCGGGAGACCTTCCAGCACGAGCTGGTGTCCGACGACCGGCTGCGGTTCAAGAGCTTCGGTTCCGGTCTCCCGGACCAGGGCCAGTGGCGCAACGGTTTCGATATCGCCGATATGGATGGCGATGGCTTCCTCGACGTGGTCCACGGACCGCCGCGCAAAATGGGTGGACTGGGGCCGATCATCTTTCTGGGTGATGGCGCCGGCAACTGGCGGCCCTGGCGCGAGGCCAAGTTTCCCCAGGGACTTTATTCCTATGGCGATGTGGCGGTGGACGACTTCAATCGCGACGGCATCCAGGACGTCGTCTTCGGCCTCCACATCCAGGGGGTGCTGGCGACGGTCGGTGATGGCAAGGGCGGCTTCGTGCCCTGGAGTCGTGGCATCGACATTCAGTTCCCCGGCCGGGGAGACGACGCCAGCGGCTTCTCGTCGCGGGCGGTCACCACGACCGATTGGAATGGCGACCAGCTACCGGACATTCTGGCCTTCGGCGAAGGGCCGCGTCCGCTGAGCGACAACCGTGGCCGTCAGATGGGCTTGGCGGAGTCGGCCTCCTACGGCACCGCCATCTTCATCAATGGTGGCGACGGCACCTGGCAGCGGCTCGATCAGGGGCTCGAGTCGGACCAGATCTTTGGCGACGCCATCGAAGTGGCGCATCTCGATGACGATGGCCGGCCCGACTTCGTGACCTCGTCGAGTACCTATGGCGTGCGCGAGGTGGTCAACCTCGGAGGCGCTGCCGGTGCCTCCTGGGAGGCGGTGAAGGTCGATTCGATTCGCCCCGGCTCCTATGTCCGCTCGATCACCACCGATGACTTCGATGGCGATGGCCGCCGGGATCTGGCCCTTTCCTATCTCACCAAGGTCGATTCCGGTTGGTGGACCGGTATCGACCTGATCTTCAATCGTGGGGGCGACGGTTGGCAGCGGCGCACGATCACGGCGGACGAGAGCAAGAACTCCTACTTCGCCCTCGGTGCCGGCGACCTCGACGGTGACGGCGAGCGCGACCTGGTGGCCCTCACCCGCGACGGCGAGACCCGCGTGTTTCTCGGTGCCGGGGGAGGGGAGATGGTCGAAGAGCTCTCGCCCGAGATCGCCGACGCACCCGGCAAGTGCCGTGGCTACCGGGTCATGCTGCGTGACCTCGATGGCGACGGTCGGGACGAGTTCGTCGAGGCCTTCGCCGGCGAGCCGTCGGGATTCTCCGATCCTGACCGCTGCCCCTCGCGCGGCCTGATGCGGGCCTGGGACTGGGATCCCTCCCTCTAGCGACTGATCTGGCCCCTGCGGCCACAGGGCATTTCGGGGCGATGGCGGTCGCCCCGGTGCCTCTCCAGGGCACTTCCTCGCCCGCGATAAACGCCTTGACAGCCAGGGGTTGCCCCCCTATAGTGCATTGGGCGTATCGCCCCTGCGTTTGTATTTCTATGGTTTGACCGACTTCGGCAGGGGTGGCGCGGCTTAAAACAGGACGCAACTCAGTGGTATACGAGTTACGCAGGAATACACTCTTTTAACAGGAGGTGATGTCGCTCTCTCGGCGCAAGAACAAGACACGAACCCAGGCCTCCGGTGGAACTTCGCCGAGCGTCGGCAAGACCGGTTCCGCCTGGGGGGACAAAAGCTGTAACTTGTTGGTTTTTCAAACTGTAACGTAGATTTGAGGAGATTGTCTCTCATGAAAAAGACTGTTCTCAGTCTTGCCCTGATCAGCCTCCTGGCTCTGGGTGGTTCGGCGGTCGCCGAGCTCTGCACGATCGATGACGTGCCGGGCGCGACCCTGCTGCTGCCCTACTTCGAGGTCGATCTGGACAGCGACTCGGGTATCACCACCCTGTTCTCGGTCAACAACGCTTCGGCCGCTCCGGTCGTCGCTCACGTCACGCTCTGGACCGACCTGTCGGTCGCCACGATCGACTTCGACCTCTACCTCACCGGGTACGATGTCCAGTCGTTCAACGTCCGTGACATCTTCAACGGCACGCTGCCGCAGACCGGTCCGACCGACTCCCTGAGCAACCGGGGCGACTTCTCGGACCCGCACGCGGTTCCCGCGAGCTGCGCCGGCGGTTTCCCGATCGGTAACGTTCCCCCGTCGCTGATTCAGCTTCTGGAGGAGGCCCACACCGGTCAGTCCGTGACCCGCTTCGGCGGTCTCTGCGCCGGTACCGACCAGGGCGACAACATTGCCCGCGGTTACATCACCGTGGACATCGTTCGCGAGTGCTCGACCGACTTCCCGAACACCCCGGGTTACTTCGACACCGTCGCTGGCTTCGACAACGTTCTGTGGGGCGACTACTTCTACGTCGACCCGTCGAACGACTTCGCTCAGGGTGAGACCCTGGTGCACATCGAGGCCAACCAGCAGGCCTTCGCCCCTGGCGACTACACCTACTACGGCCGTTACGTCGCGTTCACCGCGGCTGACGCTCGTGAGCCCCTGTCGACCCACTTCGGCACCCGTTACCTGACCGGTGGCGGCTTCGACGGTGGCACCGACCTCATCTGCTGGCGTGACCCCAAGGTGAGCGGCTCGCCGTTCGCTTGCGGTAGCCTGCCGAGCCCGATTCCGCTGGGTCAGTCCCAGGTTGTCATCTTTGACGAAGAGGAGAATCCGGAGATCGTTCCTGAGTCCCGGATCTCCCCGGGAGAGGAAGAGGACGAGATTCTGGTGTGCCCCTACTGCGCGCAGCGTCGCGCCGTGGACTTCACCACGCCGAACAACGGTTGGCTTTTCCTGAACCTGAACCACACGCTGGCGGCCGGTGACCCGACCGGTGGCATCGCTCAGGCTTGGGTGACCACCATCATGAGCGCTGAGGGTCGTTACAGCGTCGGCTTCGACGCCATCTCCCTCGTGAGCGCTTGCTCGGACCTCGACATTCTGCTGCCCATCGGTGGTGACAGCTAGTCGGAGTTCAGTAGTTTGAAGGACGGTGGGCTCGGGTTTCCCGGGCCCACCCTTTCTATTTCTCGAGGCGTTTTGCTTTCGACGATCCCTGTGGCCTGGTTCCGTCGCAATCGGTGTCCGAGCCAGACCGGAGGGATTCTCCGAGCCACCTGGCGGTTTCTTTCGTCCGCCAGCAACAGAGAGGGTTCTCCGAGATGAGATCCCACGTGCTCCCCGCGCTCGCCTGCACCTCCGCAGCCTTCTCGGCGTCGCATCCTGCGGCTCCCCCATCGAGCGTCCTTACTTTCTCTGCTACTCCAGGAAGTCGACAGGAGTGATTTCGATGCTGCCAATGACCAAGGACTCCCGCACCCTTCGCACCCTCATCTTCGCGGTCGCCCTGGGGGGGCTGCTCGCCCTTCTCGCGCCGACGGCCCAAGCCCAGAGCTGTGGTTGGAACCCCGATCACTCGCCGTCGACGCTGCCCCCGAGCGGCCTGTGGAGTGGCCTGCGGCCGGCTGACACCACCGGTCCTCCGACGGCTGGCAACAACCTGCGAGACACCACCTTTTTCGACCGCAATGGCGGCTACTCGGCGTCCAAGCCCATCTGGCAGTCCCTCGACGTCGAGAACAACTACATCTTTGCGGGCTTCAATCTCGGTTTTCAGATTTGGGACGCGACTGCGAGTCGCACTCAGCCGACCAAGCGGGCCAATGTCGATGTCACCCGCAACGGCACCCTGCCGATTTTCTTCCGCAATCCCCACAACTACTTCATCGTCGACGATGTCGATGCCCCGCCGGGCAACGACGATGTCGCCGCGATGGTGGGCTGGGAAGGCATGGGTTTCGTGGTCTGGGACACCACCAACAAGACCAATGTGCGGGTTGCCTACCAGGATGGCGCCACCGGGGGCAATGCCAAGCGCGGCTCCGAGGTCTACGCCACCACCATCAACAACCGCGACTACGCCTTCATGGCGGCCTGGTCTCTCGAAGGCGGTCTGTTCAGCTATGACTTGACCCAGGCAATGACCGTCGGCGCGACTCAAGCCTGCTCCGAAAAGATCAATCCCGCCTTCCCGGCTCCGCTGTGCAGCGGCGTCTTCCAGCGCGCCCTGAGCAGCGACCCGCAGCGTCACGTCGACGGTGCCGGCAGCGACAGTCAGGGCCACTTCGTGGTCTTCAGCGGCGGCATCGAGGTCTCCGCCCGCGGCTTCGAGATCTGGAACGTCTCCAACCCCCAGAACCCGAGCCCCGTGATGGACGGCCTGGGCAACGATCGAGCCCACGGCGTGGCTCTTTGGAAGGACGGCTCGAAGTTCTACCTCGCCGTCGCCAGCCGCTTCCCGGACGTCGGCCGGATCTACGACGTGAGCTGCATCCGAACCGGTACCTGCACCCTCGGTGCGCCGCTGTTCAGCTTCCCCCTTGAGGGTTTGAGCGCTTCGACCGTCGCGACCGTGACCTACTCGGAGAGCAACGGCACTCCTTACGTTTACTTCGGCCGAAAGCAGGGCAACGTCATCGACGACCTGCAGAGCGAGTGGCTGTTCGACGTCTCGTCGCCCTCCAACCCGCGGGAGATCCTCGGCGGCAACCCGAACAACGGCAATACCGGCCAGCAGACTCAGACCCTGGAAGGAACCACTCTCGGCTACTGGAGCTACTACTACGCCTGCTCGCCGGAGGGGACCAACCACTTCGAGCCGCGCATGGGTAAGTTCTCGGGTGAGTTCTTCTATCGCGCCGGTTCGTCGATCTTCGATATCCATCGCCTGCAGGACGTCTCGCCGACCATTACGGTGGTTCGAAGCGGCGCCGAAGATCGCTTCATCGGCGATACCGTCAGCTTCTCGGCGACAGCGGCCAACTGCACTCCCTCGCCGTCCGGCTGGAGCTGGACGACGACCGGCGGCGACATCATCGGTTCGAGCAACGGCTCCACGATTCAGGTGCAGTGGGGCTCGACCGGCGTCAAGACCGTCAATGCGTCGAACTCGTCCTGCGGCGGAGCGAATCAGAACTCCGACACGGTCAACATTCTCGACCCGGCACCGGTCATCGGCAGCGTGACGCCGAACGTCAGCAGCGCGTCCGTCTGCCAGCAGGTGACCTTCACCGCCAATGGGGTCGACGGCCGCGCGCCGCTGACCTTCGACTGGTCGATCCTGAATCCCAACAACGAGCCGATCAGCAATCCGTCGCTGACCATCAGCGCGGACGGCCGTACGGCGACTTGGGACACCGGCGCCGACCAGCCTGCGAACGGCAACTATCGCGCCGAGCTGCTGGTGACCAACTCGGCCGGTGACGACACCGCCACCAGCGGTCCCGTCGCCATCACGCAGCCGGCTCCGTTGGCCTTCACCGGGCCCGGAGGTGCACCGAGCTTCAATGTCAACTTCGGCAGTGTGGACTTCAATGCCCTGAGCCAGGGGGCGGCCGAATGGCGCTGGAACTTCGGCGACGGCACGCCGGCGGTTTGGGACGACGATCCGGTGACCGGACCTCGGCCGACCCACGAGTACGACACCGAAGGCAATTACACGGTGAGCGTCGAGATTCGCAACTGCGTCGAATCCACGCCGCTGCAGAGCGCCGAGGTGACGGTGCCGATCACCGACGTCAGTCCGCTGGAGATCACTCAGTTCAAGGCGGTGTGTCCCTTCGGTCAGTGTTTCTTCTTCACCACCGACAACATCACCTTCCAGACCACCGTCAACGGTGATCCCGAGCAGTACCGCTACGACTGGGACGGCAACGGCACCTTCGAGCAGACCAGCTCGACGCCGGTAACCACTCATCGCTACACCACCACCGGCTTCTACCGGCCGCGGCTGCAGGTGACTCGCGGTAGCCGGACGGACACCTTCGAGCATGCGGTGGATATCCAGGTGACCACCGGCCAGCAGCAGAACCCGCGTCTGATCATCACCGGGCCGTCGACTGGCGAAACCGGTGACAGCCTCGAGTTCCGGGCCTCCGCCGTCGACTGCACGCCCAACGCCAACGGCTACAGCTGGAACACCGGTGGCGGCAGTGGCAGCAGTACCAGCGACCGCATCACCATTTCGTGGACCACCACCGGAACCAAGACCGTGCGGGTCGAGAACTCCGGCTGCGGCAACGAGAGCGACACCCATACGGTGGTGATCCGCGAGCCCAGCACCGGCGGAGGCGGCGACCTGGTGGCGCGCTACAGCTACGCGCCCTCGGCACCGGCCGCCGGTCAGGAAGTCACTTTCAACGCTGGTTCTTCGACCGGTGGACCGGACTCCTATTTCTGGGACTTCGGCGACGGCAGCACGGCCAATGGGCGGGTGGTGACCCACACGTTCCAGAACAACGGCGCCTACCAGGTGCAGCTCGAGGTCGGGCGAGACGATTCGTCCTGCTCGTTCAACTTCTGCACCGATGTCGTGACCCAAACGGTGGCGGTCGGTGGAACATCGGGTGCCTGCCAGCCGGGCAACGAGACCCTCTGCCTCTTCGACGGTCGTTTCGATCTCCAGGTTCGCTGGAAGAACCAGCGGGACGACAACGAAGGTACCGGCAAGGTGTTCCCGTTCCCGTCCGATGAAACCGGCATGTTCTGGTTCTTCGGTCCGAGCAACGTCGAGCTGATCGTCAAGATCCTCGATGGCCGCACTTCGACCGGCGCCTTCTGGGTCTTCTATGGCGGCCTCAGCGATGTCGAGTACTGGCTGACGGTGACCGATACGGAGACCGAGGAGTCGGTGGAGTACCACAACCTGCCGGGGACCATTTGCGGCCAGGCCGACACCGAGGCGCTGCCGGACGGGAACGTCACTTCGGGTCTGCGTCTGCAGCCGATGAGCGCCCTGTCGGACTTCAGCGATAGCGGTCTCGGCTCGATCGCCGCTCCGGGTGGCGCTTCCGGTACCTGCGTCGAGTCGGACCAGACCCTCTGCCTGCTCAACGGCCGCTTCGCGGTCGAGGTCGACTGGATCAACCAGCGGGTCGAAGGCGATGAAGGGGAAGGCACCGCGGTCGTAGGAACCGACGAAACCGGTTACTTCTGGTTCTTCAACGCCGACAACATCGAGCTGGTCGTGAAGATGATCGACGCCACCTCGATCGACCAGGGGTACTGGGTGTTCTTCGGCGCCCTCTCGGACCTCAACTACTTCGTGCGGGTCACCGATACCGTGACCCAGGAGACGAAGGTCTACGAGAACCAGCCGGGGAACTTCTGCGGTCAGGCCGATACCTCGGCCTTCTGAGCCCCTTGATGGCGACGGCTCTCACCGAGCCGTCGCCACTCAGCCCTCTTCGCGAGGGCGATCGTCGCGAGATCGACCGTCCATGCTAGAGCCCGCCGTCCGTGCCCAGGGACTGACCAAGAGCTACAAGGTCTTCGCGTCCCCCGGTCGGCGGTTGCGGGAGCTCCTCACGGGCCGCGCTCTGCACGAAGAATTTCGTGCTTTGCGGGACGTCACCTTCGAGCTCGCCGGGGGCGAGGGCCTCGCCCTGGTGGGCGAGAACGGTGCCGGCAAGAGCACCCTCCTCAAGATTCTCTCCGGGATCACCGAGCCGACCGCTGGCGATTTTTCGGTGCGCGGTCGTTGCGCCTCCATTCTCGAGCTCGGGTCCGGCTTCCATCCCGACTTTTCGGGTCGCCACAACATCGTCCTGAATGCCGCGCTCCTGGGCCTTTCGGAGTCCGAGGTGCACGCCAAGATGGACGACATCATCGCCTTCAGCGAGCTCGGTGACTTCATCGAGCGGCCGGTCAAGACCTACTCGACGGGCATGGCCATGCGACTGGGCTTCTCGATTGCGACCCAGGTCGATCCTGAGGTCCTGATCATCGACGAGGCCCTGTCCGTCGGCGACGGCTACTTCCAGAAGAAGTGCATCGATCGCCTGCAGGTCTTCGTCGAATCCGGCGGCACACTGCTCTTCTGCTCCCACGCCATGTACTACGTCAACGCCTTCTGCAATCGTGCCCTCTGGCTGCGCGATGGCGAGATGGCGGCCCTCGGGCCGGTGGCCGATGTCGTCCGGGAGTATGAGAACTACCTGCTGGCAAAATCGGCCGCCCGATCCCAGGTCCAGGTGCCGGAGGCTGCCTTGCCAGGGCCGGCGCGGCTGACCGAGGTGAGCGTGGTCACGGAGGATTCCGAGGACGGCGTCCCGACGCTCGGTTATTGCGACCCTGCGGCGGTCGAGATCTCCTGGGAGACGGACGATACACAGCGCCAGTTCCACCTTGGGATCGGCCTCGATCGTGCCGACGGAGTCGAAGTCTGCGTCTTCGGAACCCATCACGACGGCCTGACGCCATTCAGTGGCCGCGAACGCTATCGCGTCGCGCTTCAGCTACCCCGCATGCCGGTGGTCAAGGGCGAGTTCGTCCTCAACGTCTTCCTGCTCGATGAAGCGGGGCTCCACATCTACGATCAGTGCACCCTCAAACCCGGATTTCGGGTCGTCGGCGGCGAGTATCGTTTCGGGTTGATCGAGGTCGACCATGGCTGGGAGTCCCTGGACGGCCAAGCGGTGCCGCGACTGATGGAAGCGCAGCGATGAGGTTGCGAATCCGACGCTGGGTGCTCTCCCGTCTTGGTCGTGAGCCCCTTCCCTCGGCGTGCTGAGCCCATCCCCCCTCAGGATCCAATATCTCCTTGACGACGCACCCCTCTTCGGGGGCGTCAAGGTGGTTTTGCGCCAGGCCGATCTGCTGGTCCGACGCGGCCATCGGGTGACCGTGATCAGCCGCGGAAAGGCTCCCGATTGGTATTCCCCGGAGGCCGAGTTCCTGACTCTGCCGGATCTCGATCCGGCGGCCCGGCCGCCTGCCGATGTCACCGTCGCGACCTATTGGACGACCCTCGCCCCGGCCTGCCAGAGCCAGGGCGAGGTGGTCCATTACTGTCAGGGCTACGAGGCCTCCTACAGCCACAACGGCAGCGAACACGACGCCATTCGCCTTGCCTACCAGACCCCGGTGCCGGCGATCACGGTCTCCGAGCACCTGGCCGAGTTGGTGCGCCGACAGTTCCGTCGGCCGGCCCGGCGGGTGCTTCAACCGCTCGAACCGGAGTGGTCGCCACGCCCAGCCGGGCAGCCCTCGGATCCGCCGCGGATCCTGGTGGCCTCGCCCTTCGAGATCGACTGGAAGGGAGTCGCGACCGCCCTCGATGCGGTGCGGCATTTGCGCCAAAGGGGAGTTCCTTGCCGCCTGGTCCGGCTGTCGCAATGGCCGCTGCCGGCGGAAGAAACCGCGCTCCTGCCGGCTGACGAAGCCCATATCGGTATTCCGCCCCGGCAGGTGCCCGACTTGGTACGGAGCTGTGATCTCTTGCTCGCCCCCTCTTGGGAAGCCGAGGGGTTCGGTCTTCCGGTGCTCGAGGCGATGGCCTCGGGGGTGCCCGTCGTGGCCTCCGACATCGCTTGCTTTCGTGGCTTCGCCGCCGGTGCCGCGGCGCTCGTGCCGCCGCGCGATGGCCTCGCCTTCGCCGCCGCCGCCGGTGCGCTCCTCGACGATCCTGAACGCTGGCGCGAGGGGCGTCGAGCCGGCTTGGCGGTGGCCGACGCCTTCGCCGAGGAGAAAGCCGCGGCCGATGCCGAATCGGCACTGCGATGGGTCGCCTCGGGGGCTTGGAAGCGCGAAGCGGTGCGGTCCGGGAGAGAGTCGTGAAGCTGAGCTGGATCGTGGTGGCATTTCATTCCTCGCCCGTAATCGGCCCAGCGATCGAGTCGTTTCGCAAAGAGGCGCGAGCCGCCGGTCATGTCGCCGAGGTGGTCGTCATCGATCACTCGGACGATGCCGCCGAGACCGCCGCTCTCGAGGCCCTCGAGCCCGAGCACCTCGAGGTGCGACCGAACGCCGGCTATGCCGCCGGTCTCAATGCCGGGCGATCTCACGCCACCGGCGAGATTCTCCTGTTCGGCAACCCGGATCTGCACTTCGAAGCCGGATCCGTCGCCGCCTTGGTGAAGGCCACCGGGGAGGCCGATCTCGTTGGGCCGCAGTTCGAGCTCGCCGGTTTCCTCTTTCCACCGGCGGAGCCGCGGACGGTGCGGGAGGAGCGCCGCCGACAGCGTGCCGGCCGCAGCCCGGGCGCTTGGTTTCGCACCATGCGTCGGGAAACCGACCGCTGCCGCCGGGTCTGGGAGGCGTCGAGCCTGATCGCGGTGCGGCAGCTTTCGGGAGCTCTGGTCGCCTGCCGTCGCGAGGTCGCCGAACGCCTCGGCCCCTGGGACGAGAGCTACTTCCTCTACTTCGAGGAGACCGACTGGATCGACCGAGCCCACCGTCTCGGGCTGACAGTGGCCCTCGAGCCGCGGGCTCGGGTGGTTCACTCCTGGGGCCATGCCGCCCGACCCTCCGGCCAGGCGGAGCGCTACGCGCGCTCGCGCCGGCGCTACTTTCGTTCCCGTGGCTGGCTCGGTCGGTTGGCCTTGCGAACCCCCAAATGGGGGGAGGATCTACCGTTCGCGGCCGGTGAGCTGCCCGGCGAGCGCCGTCGAGATCTCGGGCCTGCCTGGTGGCTGGCGTCTCCCACGTCCCTCGGCATGCCGGCCGCAGGACTGCGCTCTCACGGTGTGCCTCTGGAAAGCCTTCGAGCGCTCCACGAGGCCTGTCCCGAGGCCCTGTCCTTGGTCGTCTCGGCGGTCCCGGACGAGGGTTCTGCGGTCGCCGGCGTCTGGCGTTCCGATCCCCCCTCGGGAGCGCAATAGAATGCCGCGATGTCGCTGAGCTTGTCGGTCGTCATTCCGGCTTTCAACGAAGCCGAGCGCTTGGGGCCCACCCTCGAGCGCATTGCCTCCTACCTCGAGGAGGGCTCCGGATCCTGGGAGATTCTGGTGGTCGATGACGGCAGTCGCGACGCCACCGTGGCGGTCGCCGAGGCCGCCGGAGACGGCGTGAGGGTGCTGCGCCAGCCGGAGAACCGCGGCAAGGGAGCCGCCTTGCGCCGCGGGGTCGGTGAGAGCCGTGGCGATCGCGTGCTGCTGTGCGATGCCGACCTGTCGACCCCGATCGAAGATCTCGCCCGACTGATCCCGGCGGTCGATGCCGGGGCCGCCCTGGCGATGGGCAGCCGGGCCGTGTCCGGCTCCCGTATCGAACAGCGTCAGCCGCTCTATCGGGAGCTGATGGGAAAGACCTTCAACGGTCTGATTCGCCTCTTTGGCGTGCGCGGTTTTCGCGACACCCAGTGCGGCTTCAAGCTGCTCGACGGTGCCGTCGCCCGGCAGCTCTTCGAGCAGCTCAAAACCGATGGCTTCGCCTTCGACGTCGAGCTGGTCTGGCTCGCCCTGAGGGCCGGTCACGAGGTGGTGGAAGTGGGAGTTCGCTGGTCCAACTCGGCCGACTCCCGAGTTCACCCGATCCTCGATTCGAGCCGCATGCTGCGCGACATCCTGCGCATGCGGTGGCGCCACCGGGGGAGATCTCGGCACCGCGCGCCATGAGCTTCAATCCCATGCTGCCGGTGTTGGTGGGGCTGGCACTGGTGCCGCTCCTGTGGGGGTGGAATCGGCCCCTGTGGCGCGCCTGGGCGGTGGTCGCTTTGGTCGCGACGGCGGCCCTCTGGCCGGCTCTCGAGATCCCGGACGGCATTCCCTCGCCGGCAGCCATCACCGGCCAGGAGGCGCCCTGGCGGGGCGTCGTCAGCACCGTCGGCGGCCACCCGGTGCAGAGCGACGTCGTCTACCAGATTCAGCCCTGGATGGTCTTCGCGCGCCAAGAGCTGCGCCAGGGGCGTCTGCCCTTCTGGAATCCCCACCAGTATGCCGGCGCGCCGTTCTGGAGCAATGGCCAGAGCGCTCCCTTGTTCCCGCTCCATCTCCTTTTCGCGGCCCTGCCCCTGTCCTTCGGCTGGCTGCTGCTGCCTTGGCTACGCATGGTGATCGCCGGCCTGGGGGCTCGTGCCCTCGGTCGCCGGCTCGGGCTGGGACCCGGAGCGGCCCTGCTGGCGGGAGCCGCCTTTCCGCTCACCGGCATGGCGATTGGGTTCTGGCAGTATCCGATGGGCAATGCCATCGCCCTGGTGCCTTGGGTCCTGTGGGCCGTCGAGGGTTTGTCCCGCGAGCGCAAGAGGCTGCTGCCGCTCGCTCTTCTCGCCGGCCTTCAGGGTCTTGCCGGCCATCCCGAAACGGTTCTGCACACGGCCTTGATCTCCGCCCTCTACCTGTTGGTGCGAGGGGCTACTTGGCGACTCTGGGGATACTGGCTCGCCGGCTGGTCCCTGGGCGGCGCCTTGGCGGCGATTCAGCTCGTTCCGCTGGCCGCCTTGGTGCTCGAGAGCAGTCGCTGGCAGGCCGCCGGAGGGAGCTTTGCCGAGCCCCTCGGTCGGCTCCTCCAGCAGCCTCTTCGGCTGGTGCTGCCGGGCCTCTACGGCGACCCGGCAGCGGGCACCTGGTGGGGGCCCTACAACGTCCTGGCGACCGGCGTTTACGCCGGGGCCTTGGCCTTGCCGCTGGCGGCGGCCGGCTTCGAAGGCCGGCGTCGCGAGCGCTGTTGGCTGGCGGTGTCCGCGATCCTGGTCTTCGCTCTGCTGGCGGCCTATCACCTGCCCGGTGTGCGGCACCTGCTGACGATCGTGCCGCTGATCGGCAAGGCCCTCCATCACCGCCTGCTGTTCGCCGTCGATCTCGCGTTGGTCTTGCTGCTGGCGGCCGGCTGGGAAAGCCTGAAGTCCGGCCGGTTCGGTCGTCGGGGCCTGCTTTGGGGGAGCCTCGGAGCCCTCGTCATGGTCGTCGTCGCCTGGGTTCTACACGCCGAGAGCTGGCGCCAGGAAGGGCTGTTGGTGGGCCAGGCCTGGGCCACGGCGGCGCTGGTGGCCGCCTTGGCGCTGCTCGCTCTGGCGGCGCGGCCATCCCCTCGCTGGCGACTCCTGTGGCTGATCCTCCCCGCCTTGGTGCTGGTCGATCTGCTCGTCGCCCATCGCTCTTTGGTACCTGCGGTGTCGCAGGCCAGCTTCTACCCGCGAACCGGCGCCATCGAGTTTCTCAGCGAGCGCGAAGGGCGGCTGGTGGCCACCGGCTCGGTGCTGCGTCCCAATGCCGCGACGGTCTATGGACTCGACGACGTGCGGGGTGACGACACCCTCAAGCTGGCGCCTGCTCAGGAGGTCCACCGGGAGCTTTTCGGCACCGCCAGCCCGACCTTCTTCGAGCCGGTGCGCCGCTGGCCCGCGGCGGCTCTCGATCGCCTGGCGGTGCGCTGGGTGATGACCGGGCCCGAGGAGCGCGCTCCGCCGTCGGCGGGGGTGCTGGCCTATGGCGGTCCGGATGCTCGCGTCTTCGAGCGTCCGATGGCGCGACCGATAGTGCGCTGGGCCGATGGCGGCGCGGCGGAATCGCTCGAGGTTTTGAAGCGGGTTCCCGGCTATTGGGAGATCACCTGGCAATCATCCCGGCCTCGGGTGCTGGAGGTCGCCGAAACGGCGGCTCCCGGTTGGCGGCTGCGCTCGCACGGTTCGACGGCGGCGCAACTGGCGGCCAGCGACGACTATTTGCTGCAGATCGAGGTCGGTGCTGGCAGCGGTCGCCTCGAGCTCGAGTATCGACCGCCCGGTTGGTGGCCCGGAGTGATCGTCAGCGCGCTGGCACTGGGAGCTCTCGCCGTGCTCTGGAGGCGTTCCCGATGATCTCCTTCCGGGACACCGGGGAGGCCGAGCTCGCCGGGCTCGATGCCCTGTTTCGTGATCGCTTCGGCCATCCCTTCGACGCCGAGTCTTGGGACTGGAAGTATCGCCGCACCCCCGGCTCGGCGATCAGCCGGGTGGCCGTCGACGAGGCCGGCGAAGTCTTGGCCCACGCCGGGGCGTTGGCCTTTCCAGCCCATTGGCGGGGAGGCTCCGGGCTCCTGTGGAGCGTTGTCGACATCGCTGGCCGCACCGGTAAGGGGCAAGGCCTCCGCCCTCCCATGCTGGACCTGCTCGGCGGCATCCTGGATGAGCTTCCCCACAGCGGAGACTTCCCCTGGGTGACCGGGTTCCCCAACCGCCGCCATTACCAGCTCGGGCGACGCGCCTTCGACTATGTCGCCGTGGCCACCAAGGTGCCGCTGTGGGGGGAGCTGCCGACGGCGCCACCGCGCCAGGCTGGGGCCGAGCCGCAGGACACGTGCCCGCCCGAGGCGGAGGCGATCTGGACCGCCTGTGACCTCGGCGGAGTGGTGCGATCGGGCACTTTCCTCAACTGGCGCTACTACGCCCGGCCGAGTCGCTACTACCGCTTCTACCGGCTCAGCAGCGGCAGCTTGATGGGCCTGGCGGTCTTCGCCTTTGTCGGCCCCGAAGCTTGGGCCGCCGAGCTGTGGCTGCCGGCCGGTGGCGATTGGTACGATGCGCTGCTGGCCGTGGCCGGGGATCTGCGGCGGGCAGGGATCGAGCGCTGGCGATTCTGGCCGTCGGCGGATGCGGTGCAGCAGCGGGTCTTGGAGCGTTTGAGCTTGCGAAAGGTGCCGAAGGAAGAGACTTTGGTGTGCTGGCAGGGTCCGGTGGACCGGGCTCTCTCCGACTTCGGTCTGTATTTCTCAATGGGGGACCACGATGCCGTTTGAGCGCTGGCGGCGCGGCCTCGGCCTGGTCTTGGCGGCCCTGCTGTGGATGGCGTGCGGCTCGGGAGAGCCGGAGGGGTTCCGGCTTCCTCTGGAGGAAGGCCCCTGCCCACCGGACTGTACAGCGACCGGATTCGAGTTCTCCTCGCCGCCGCGATTCGCCTTCTTGGCGCGCGACAACGAGGCCCGACCAGCCATCCTGTCGCGAGGCAGTGGTTGGCGCTGGCGCGGTAGGGTGCCGGCCGGCGGTCGCCTGTCGGTGGGGGCGCAGACGGCAGCGGAAGACTTCGAGCGCTTCGAGCTGCGCCTCTCCTTGCGCCGGGGGGAAGAGCTCGAGATTCTCGACCTCGGTCAGCGGGACGGGCCATCTTGGCTCGACCTGAGCGTCGATCTCGACCGCTACTCCGGCGAAGAAGTCGAGATCGAGGCGGTGGCCAAGGTGATCGCTGCGGCCGGCGAGACCGAGGTGGCTTGGGCGCCGCTGGTGCTCGAAGGCAGCGCCGTGGCGGCGACCGACGAGCGGCCCAACATCCTGTGGATCGTCATCGACACGCTGCGCGCCGACCATCTCACCAGCTACGGCTACGAGCGCGATACGGCACCCCATATCGAGCGCCTGCTGGCGAGCCAGGGCACGCTGATCGAGACCGCCTATTCGCAGGCGCCCTGGACCCTGCCATCGGCGGCTTCGTACCTCACCGGTCGCTATCCGGGAGACATCCTGGGATCCAGCATGAGCAGCTTCGGGATCCCGTCGGATGTCCTGTCGGTGCCCGAACGGCTCGCCGACCTCGGGTACCGGACCGCCGGCTTCGTCGCCAACCCGACGATGCATCGCGGCAACGGCTTCGCGCGCGGTTTCCAGACCTTCTACACGGCGCCGCCGGCCAACGAGTCGATGTTGCGCCACGCCGACGATGTCGAGGGCCGGGTGCTGCCCTGGCTGAAGGCCCATCAGCGGCGCCATCCCTTCTTCCTCTATGTTCACTACCTGGATCCGCATGATCCTTATGACAACCCGGATCTGGTGGACGGGCGTTCGCCCTGGTATCCGGACTACGACGGCACCATCTCCGGAAAATGGGTGCATGGGGTCTATACGGGCAAGATTCCCCTCACCGATCCGGAGAAAGACATCGCCCACCTGACCGCCCTCTACGACAGCGAGATCGCCTATGTCGACCGCGCCGTCGGGCGGCTGCTGGCCTCGATCGATCCCGAGGTGTTGAGCAATACGCTGATCGTCCTGACCTCCGACCACGGCGAAGAGCTCTACGATCACGGTGGCTGGAAGCATGGTCAGACCCTTTATCAGGAGCAGATCCGGGTGCCTCTGATCCTGCGTTGGGACGGCCGCATCGCGGCCGGCCGGCGTCTCCCCGGGACGGTATGCCTGGTGGACTTGGCGCCGACCCTGATCGCCGCCGCCGGCGGAACGCCGGACCCGGCATTGGCCGGCGAAGATCTGTTGCCGGTGGTGGTCGCCGGCGAGCCGCTGCCGCGGCGAGAAGCCTTTGCGGAGAATCTGTCGAGCGGACCGCGGCGTGCGGCGGTGGTGCTCGACGGCAAGAAGCTGGTCCGCTTCGATCGCCATCGGCCGTTTGTCGCGGGCGAGGAGCTGCGGGATATCCTGTGGCGAGCAGACGTCGAGCGTCTGCAGCGTACCGAGCTCTACGACCTGACGGCGGATCCCGCCGAAGCGCACAACCTGCTGCCCTCCGAGGCGCCGCGAGCGGCTCCTCTGCTGCCCTTGGTGGATCGCCGCTTGGCGACCGGCGAAGGCGGCTTGTGGTTGGTGACGGGGCCCAGAATGGAGGGCCGCCGACTGCGCCTGGAGGTCGAGCTCGGCGAGCCCACGGCGGGCTGGGAAGGCTACTTCCTGGGGCCCGAGGATCGCTTCCAGGTGATCGGTCGTCGCCTTGTGTTGCAGCTCGCCGAGGGCCCGATCGGCAGTCGGGGAGTCCGCCTGCCGGAGGCTCAGGAGGTGGTCATCGAGTCCCTCGAGGTGACCTTGGAGGAGGGCGAGATTCTGGTCGGTGATGGACGGGTCTACGAAGGCGGCAGGCTGACGGCGCAGGACCTTCGGGCCAAAGGTTGGCCGCGGTCGGAACGCGCCGCCCTGGCCCTGTGGGTGTCCGAAGAGAGCGCTCACGGCGATGCCGAGGAGCTCGACGAAACCCGTCAGCGCCTACGTGCTCTGGGGTACCTCTGATGGGCCAGCCCTTGCCTCCGCCCTCCGCTGCCGGCTCGGTGGTCGCTGGCAGCTTGCTGGTGCTGGCGCCTCACTACGATGACGAAGTGCTCGGCTGCGGCGGCCTGTTGCTGCAGCGCCTCGCCGCCGGCGCCCGCGTCCAAGTGCTGTTTCTGAGCGACGGCGGCGGAGGTGAGGAAGCGATCGCCGATCGGCAGGCCTATCGCGAGCGCCGGCGCCGGGAAGCGGAAGCGGTGGCCGCCGAGCTCGCGCTCGAGCCGCTGGTTCACCTCGACCTGCCCGACGGCGGCCTCGAGGATCACCTCGACGACCTCGCCCGAGGCATCCGGCAGGCCCTCGAGGAGCAGCCCTTCGAAGCCCTTCTGGTGCCCTCCCCTCTCGAGGCGAGCGCCGACCATCGGGCCGTGTTCGCCGCCCTCCATCGCCTGCTGGCGCCGCTGCGCTCGTCGTCCGAAGACGACGAGCTCTTGCTCGAGCGCACCCGCAGCCTGCAGATCCTGGTTTACGAGATCAACCGGCCGGCCTTCCCGGATCTCCTGATCGATGTCAGCGCCGAGGTGCCGCGGCTCGCCGAGTTGATGGAGCTCTACGCCAGCCAGCAGGAGCGCCGCGACTACTGGCGCGCCTCCCTCGGGCTGCGCCAGTACCGCACCTTGACCCTGCCGTCGGCGGTCGCGGCGGCGGAGGGCTACCGCCGCCTGGTGGTCGAGGATTTCGTCACGCGCAGCCCCGCCCAGCTGGTCTCATTCCTGGGCGGAGCGCCGGCCGTGTCGACGGTGCGCGACGGCCCGCTGGTGTCGGTGATCGTGCGCACCAAGGACCGGCCCGAGCTGCTGGCGGAGGCCTTGGCCAGCCTTGCCGACAGCTCCTATCGGCGGGTCGAGCTGGTGCTGGTGAACGATGGCGGCGAGACGCCTCGGCCGGCCGCCGAGTTTCCCTTTCCGATCCGGCGGGTCGATCTGGCCGAGAACCGTGGCCGGGCGGAGGCGGCCAATGCCGGGATCACCGCCGCCACCGGCGATTACGTGGCCTTTCTCGACGACGATGACCTGCTGGCTCCGGAGCATCTCGCCACCCTCGTCGGCATGGTCGGTGGCTCGGGTGTTCGCGTGGCCTACAGCGATGCCGCCGTCGGCATCTACGAGCTCGATGGTGACGGTTGGAGCTGCCGCGAGCGGCGCTTGCCCTACAGCCGTGATTTCGATCCCGATCGCCTCCTGGTCGACAACTACATCCCGTTCCACACCCTCCTCATCGAGCGCCGATTGTTCGACGAGGTCGGCCTCTTCGACGCCGCTCTGCCGATCTTCGAAGACTGGGACTTCCTGATTCGACTGGCTCGCCACACCCCCTTCCGGCATCTCGCTCAGGTGACCTGCGAGTACCGGCACTTCCGTGGCGCCGACCACCATGCTCTGGGCGAAAGCCCGCGTCAGCGGTCCGATTTCCTGGCGGTCAAGGCTCGGGTCCTGGCGACCCACCAGGCCGACCTGACGGCGGAGCGCTTGGCGGCGGTGGTCGAGGGGTTGCGGCGTGAGACCGTCGAAGCGGTCGAAGAAGCCTCCGCCAGCCGCCAACATGCGGTCGAAGAACGCCGGCGTCACGCCGCCACGGCGGAGCGCTACCATCGCCTCAACGGCGAGATCGGCCCCTTGCGGCAGGATCATCAGCGTTTACAGGCGGACCTGCAGCGCCTCTACGAAGAGGAGGCGGCCTTGCGGGCGGTGGTCGAAGATCAGAACCAGCATCTCGGTCGCACCTACGACGAGATCGCGCGCCTCGAGGGCGTCATCGAGGAAATGGAGGCCACGCGGGCGTGGCGCTGGCACCTGCGCTGGAGGCGCTGGACCGGGCGATGACGCGAATCGCTCTGGTCAGCAGCGAGCCGATCCGCCCCCGGATGGCGGGGATCGGCATTCGCTACCGCGAGATGGCGCGGCAGCTTCGCGCCCTCAGCGCTGGCACCGTCGAGACGGTGCTGGTGTCGCCGGCGCAGGGAGGGGAGGAGGCGGCGGCCGGAGGCGAGGTTCCGCATCGCACCTTTCGTCGCGGAGCTCTCCAGAGCCTGTTGGCCGACTGCCAAGGAGCCGTGGCGCAGGGTCAGCTCGCCAATGACGTGCTGCTCGAATGTCCCGCGCTGCCGGTGGCGATCGACCTCTACGACCCCTGGTTGGTGGAGAACCTCCACTATGTCGATAGTCTCGGCCTCGACCCCTACCGCAACGACCACGCGACCTGGGTGTTGCAGATGTCGCAGGGAGATTTCTTCCTCTGCTCCTCGGAGGAGCAGAAGACCTTCTACCTCGGTTTCCTGACCACCCTGGGACGGGTCCATCCGCGCCGTCTCGAAGGCGATCCGGATCTCACCTCCCTGATCGCGCCGGTGCCTTTTGCTCTGCCGGAATCGCTGCCGCCTCATCGGCCAGTGCTCGACGACGAGGCGTCGGGGGCGCGACTCCTCTTCGGTGGGCTCTACGACTGGTATGACCCGTGGACCCTGCTCCAGGCGCTCGAGCAGGTCGAAGGCGACTGGACGCTCTATTTCATCCGCAACCCCAATGCCGAGTCGACGCCCCAACGGCTATGGTCCGAGGTCGAGTCCTTCTGCCGCCGCCGCGATTGGTGGCAGCGACGGGTGCGACCGCTCGATTGGGTGTCGGCGGACCGCCGCTGGGACCTGTTGCGCGATGTCGATCTGCTGGTGGCGCCCCATCGCCCCAGCCTCGAGACTCGCTTGTCGCTGCGCACTCGCTACCTCGAGGCGCTGGCGGCTGGCTGCCCGGTGATCGCCACCGATGGCGGCACCGTCGGCCGCCTGCTGCTTCAGTACGACGCCGGTCGGGTGGTTCCGGCGGAAGACTCGAAGGCTCTGGCTGTCGCCATCGACGAAACCCTGCGCGGCGTCGACGCAGAGCGCCACCGTGCCGGCGCTCGCGAGCTGACGTCGCGATATCGCAGCTCCGTCGCCCTGGCGCCGCTGTTGGCCTTCTGCCAGCGGCCGCGGCGTGACGAGTCGAAGGCGGACTTCGCTTTCCGGCCGGCGACGGTGGCGCCACCGGACCCCTTCTCCTTCCGCTTGCGTCGCTGGCTCCGGAGTCGGCGATGAGCCTGAAGAAGATCTCGGTCGCCATCCTGAGCTGGAACGGACGCCATCACCTCGGACCCTGCCTCGAAGCCCTCAGCCGGCAGCGGGACCCCGGGCTGCCGTGGGAGGTCTTGGTGCTCGATAACGGCTCGACCGATGGCACGGTGGAGTGGCTGCGGCAGAACCATCCTGCGGTGCGCTGTGTCGAGAGCCGCCTCAATCTGGGCTTCTGTGCCGGCAACAATCGCCTGGTGGAAGAGGCCGAAGGCGATGCCATCGCCTTCCTCAACAACGACACCCGGCCGCAGGAGTCCTGGCTGGCGGCGCTGGTTGATGGTTTGCGCCGCTGCCCGCCCGACGTCGCCGCCGTCTCCGGACGGATTCTCGACTGGGCAGGGGAGCGGCTCGACTTCGCCCGCGGCGTCATGACCTTCGATGGTCACGCCTTTCAGATGGGCTTTCGGCGTCCCCTCGACCGGCTGCGACCGCAGGAGGACCCACCCGACGGGGAGGAGCTCTTCTTCGCCTGTGGCGGCAACATGTTGATTCGGCGGCAGTCCTTTCTCGCCGCCGGTGGCTTCGACGAGGACTACTTCGCCTACCTCGAGGATGTCGACCTCGGCTGGCGCCTTTGGTCCGGCGGGGAGCGCGTGCGCTACGTCGCCGATGCGGTGGTTCACCACCGTTCGAGCGCCACCAGCGACCTGCTCGGGCTCTACAACCGCGGCTTCTTGTTCGAGCGCAACGCCTTCCTCACCGCCTATAAAAACTACGAAGACGGCCTGTGGGAGCAGGTGATGTCGGCGGTCTGGCTGACCTTGACGTCGCGCACCCAGACCCTGCTGGTGCAGAACAATCCTGGGGGCGAGGTCTTGACTCAGGATCCCTATGCCGGGCTGATCGCCAATACCGGGGAAGCTGGGCCGAGTCCGCCGACGAGACCCTTGTGGCTGCGGCCGCGAACCCTCCTGCGCACCCTGCGCCATCGCCTGCGCGCCGGCGGTCGGCCGGTCTTGACGGACGAGCGCAGCGTCGCCCAGCTGCGGGCTCAAACCTGGATTCTGGGGCACCTCGACCGCAGTCACGCCAAACGCCGGGCGGTTCAGAGGCGGCGCAAGGTCAGCGACCGCAGCCTCTTGGAGCGCTTCCCGGTGTACGTGGTGCCGACCTACCCGGGGGACGAGCTGCTGTTCGCGCGCCCCGGCTTTCGCGCCGCCCTCGCGGGACAGCTACCAACCATCGACTCGACCCTCGACGAGCTGATGGCGCTGGAGGAGCGGAGCTCCTAGCCGTCCGGGTCGAGAGCCGGTCCGCGGTCGCCGTGATCGGGCCCGCGGTCGCCGTCGCCAGGCCGGTGGGCGTCGCCTTCTTCGTCTCCCTTGTCGCCGGTCGCCATCGGCTCTTCGGGCTCCTCGGCAGCGCCGAACCAGCTCAGAATGCGGAAGTCGAGAAAGTAGCTCCACCAGTTGTCGGAAGGCTCGCCATCGGGCGCGGCGAGGGCAACGGGAGCGAGGCTCCCGCTGATCGAAAGAGCGACGAACAAGACAATCAACCGTCGACGCATCACGGTTCCTCCCAGAGCGACCACGGGAAGGCTCCGAGCCGCTCAGCGGCTGGATCCTCCGTGGGCTCCAAATAAGCAGTCAACAAGGGCGCCCAGCTTAGCAGGCTCCCGGCCGTTTGAGACGGCGTTGACGTGAATTTTGGTGTATATACGCCGAAAACTGCGCTACGGCTCTGGGTGGCCCGAGCTGGGCGAGTGCAGCGGCGAGTTTCCTCGCGCTAGCTGCATGCTCTGACGCATGGCTGCGATCAGCTGCCGCGAGAGAGTCTCGTCGAAGGCGGCTCGACGGAACGTCTGCAAGGCCTTCGCGAGCTCTGCCGGCACCCCTTGGTCGCCGAAGATGCGCGCCAGCGACACGGCGAGTCGCTTGGTCGAGAAGTGGCGGCCCTGGGCGAGGTAGATCTCGGCGAGATCGAGACCCACCAGAGCGGCCGAGTAGGTCTGTCCGAGCTCGAGGAAGGCATCGCGGGCCGTCAGCAGGAGCTTCTCCCCACGATGGTCTTCTCCCAACCCGAGGGCGACGGTGGCCTCGAGCCAGAGGCGCGGCGTGGTGATGGCCTCGTCGTCGCAGGCGGCGTAGAGCTCCGTTGCTTGCTCGACAAGAGTGCGGGCTTCTGCAAAGCGCCGCAGCTCGCACAGGCTCAGGGCCTGATTGTGAACCACCATCAGCGGCAGCCGGGGGTCTTCGGCGTCGTGCAGCAGGCGGGCCGCTTCGCTGAAGTGCCGTAGCGCCTGCTCTTGGTCCTTCATCAACTGACTGACGATGCCCCACTTGATCAGCACCTTGGTGAGGCCGCGGCGGTCGTCGAGCCGGCGATAGTGACTCTCGGCCGAAGCCAGCAGCTCCGCCGCCTCGCCGAAACGGCGCTGATCCTGGCGCAGCGAAGCCTCGAGACTGTCGAGCTCGCCGCGAATGCCGCCATCTTCGACCGGTAGGTGCCGCAGGTGGGCCCGCAGGTTTTCCCACAGGCCGTCGGCACCTTGCAGATCGTCGGTGACCCGCAATGCGTTGGCTCGATGGCCTTCGGCCAAGCTCTGCAACTCGCTCGGCCGCAGGCGGCCGTAGAGGGCTTCCGGCACGCGATGAGCCAGGCGGCAGACTTCGCTGTGGAGCTCGAGAGCTTCGCGGGGGGCATGGCGCATGAGCTCCCGCGCCCGCGCCAGCAGGCCGACGATGACGGCCGGCGTGGCATAGGTCTCCGCTTCGCGATCGATCAGCTCGCGCCGTTGCTGGGGCGGTGCGGCCAGGAAGCTCTCCGCCAGTGCCGGTGCGGCTTGGTGGTCCCACTTCTCGAGAATCGCCAGATCTTTCGACCGGGGACGACCGGCCGCGCCGGAGCGACGGCGGTCTCCGAACATCACGAAGCGGCGGTAGGCGCGATCACACTCGACGCAGTCGCGCCGCAGATCACGGATCTCCGCCGCCTCGCGGGAGGCGGTTCCTCCTTCACTCTCGAGAAGGGAGAATACGGTCAGGTGACTGTGACTCATGGCGATTTCGTAGCCGGTGCCGGGCTGCGAAGGAATGGTCCACATCCGAGCACACGACAAAGCGGACCTCGAAGGTCACTCTATTCTACTCTTCTGGGCTCTTCGCGTCTCTTCCGCACTGCGGCATTGCCGATTTTGACCCTCAAAGGGTCGCGTCTCCTTCTCGGTCTCACCTTTGGAACGCTCGTCGAGCGCCTAAAGGCTAAAGCGTAATCTCTGGGATTTTTGCGTCACGGCGATCGCTGCGACGAGAGAGAGAATTTCTCCCCATCGTGAGCGTTATGTCAGGAGAACTCAACCGGGAGGCGGAAATGGACAAGATCAACCTGCGTCAAAAACTTACTCAGATCGACCAACACTGGCAGCCGCGTTTGGTGGGCGAGCTCAACGGACAGCATGTGCGACTCGCCAAGCTCCAGGGCGAGTTCGTCTGGCACCATCACGAAGACGAGGACGAGCTCTTTCTGGTGCTCGAGGGCAGGTTGCTGATGCGGCTGCGGGATCGCGACGTTTGGCTCGAAGAGGGCGAGATGTTCATCGTTCCACGCGGTGTCGAGCACCTTCCGGTGGCGGAAGAAGAGGTCCATGTCCTGCTGTTCGAGCCGGCGTCGACGCTCAACACCGGCAACGTGCGAAACGAGCGCACCGTCGAAGAGATCAATCCGCTCTGATAGCCATCAGCTATCCGCGAGCAATCCCTCGATGGCCGGCCGGCAGCGTCGTGCCGTGTCGGCCTGGTGCAGCTCGCCGCGGGAGATCTCGCCGCCGAGGCGACCCATGATCTCGCTCCCCAGATAGGCCTCCAGGAGCTCCTCTTCGCCACCGTTCTCGAGATAGTGGTGGCGCAGGTAGCCGCTGGTCATGGCCATCGCAAAGGAGGCGAAGGTGGTGGCGAGGCGCCCGTCCTCGCCGCCGGTGGGCCGATCGAGCTCCTGGGCCCAGACCTCGAGATAGAAAGTGCAGGCTCCATAGCGCGCCATGGCGCTGAGGAAAGGATCGATCACCGGTGGAACCTCGATCGCCGGGGCTCGCTGGACCACGACCTCGGGCCCCCACCGGTCGAGGCGATCGGCGAGCGCTTCGACCGCCTGCCGAGACTTGCGGTGGATCGCCTCGGGTTCGTGCTCGGGACCGAGATCGAGCTCCGAGATGCGTCGGTTGAGGTCTTCGAAGAGCAGGCTCTGCTGGTTGGGAGTCAGCCACGAGCTCTGCGCCATTCCTGGCTGGGCGGTCAGCGAAGCGACGAGCAGGGTGATGAAGAGCGAGAAGAAGCGAGAGGTCATGGATGGACTCCTGGCTGAAATTCCTCGGCGAGCAGGCCGAACATGACCGTGTCGCGCCACTCGCCATATTTCTTGACGTCTTGAACGAAGTGTCCTTCGCGGCGGAAACCGAGATTGGTCAGAACCTTGGCGGAGGCGGGGTTGCGAGGATCGACGCGTCCGATGATGCGGTGGGCTTGCAGAGTTTCGAAGGCGAAGACGAGAAGCGCTCGCGAGGCCTCCGTTGCCAGGCCCCGGCCCCAGGCCTCGCGGGCCAGGCAGTAGCCGAGCTCCCACTGCTCCGGCTCGCGCGCCAGGAGCACGCCGAGACCGAGCGGGATTCGACTCTCTCGGTCGACCAGGGCGAGCCGGTAATCGCGGCGCGGGTCAATCTGGCGATCGGCACGAGCGGCGTCCAGGTAGGCGCGCGTTTCGCTCTCGCTGTTGGGGCCCCAGCTCAGAAAGTTGGTGACCTCGGGATCGGATGCCCAAGCGTGGGTGGCGCCGAAGTCGGACTCCAGAAAGTCGCGGATCTCGAGGCGTTCCGTTGTGAGGTGGAGGGGAGTGCTCATGGCGATCTCGCGGTGAAAGAAGCAGGCGTCAGGTCTGGATCAGCTCCAGCAGATTACCGTCGGGATCCTGGAGACCGACGTACTTGCCCTGCGGTACGGTCTTGACCTCCGAGAAGAAGCGCACTCCGCGAGCCGATAGGCGGGCATAGTCAGCCTCGATATCGTCACTTTTGAGCACCAACACGGTTGCCGCTTCCTGACCGTACTCGCCGCGTTCCGGGTGCCGGGCTGCACCGCCCATCAGAATCAGGTCGATTCCCGAAACCTCGAAAATCAGCCACTGGTCCGACGATTGTTTGAGGGGCAATCCCAGGAGGTCACCATAAAACTCTCGGGCGGCGTTGAGGTCTGAGACGAACGACTGGACTTCTGCGAGCTCGAGGGCCATGGTTCCTTTCTCCGCGCAGCAGACAGAAT